>CAMDEB010000428.1 GCA_945893085.1 Rhodoplanes serenus
CTATGGCTGGTCGAGCACGGGCTTTTGACGATGGGCTACCAGTCGTCGAGCTACCTGACCGACCGCGTTCCCGAGCTTGGCTTTGTCGACCTGCCGTTCCTGTTCGCCAACAGGGACCAGGCCCGCGCCGCGATGGACGGCGCGCTCGGGGCGTTCCTGGCGCGCAAGATCGAGGAGCGGGTGAACTACCGGGTGCTCGGCTGGTTCGAGAACGGCTTCCGCCACATCTCCAACCGCCTGCGCCCGGTCACGAGTTCAGCCGACCTGAAGGACATGCGCATGCGCGTGCTGCCGAGCGACGTCCAGGAGCGGACCTTCGCGCTGCTCGGCGCGGTGCCGCTGAAGATGGACCTCACCGAAGCCATCGCCATGATCAAGGCCGGCACGCTCGACGCCCAGGAAAATCCGTTCGCCAATACGGTCACCTACGGCGTGCACAAGTTCCACCGCTTTCACACGCTGACCAATCACTTCTATATCTCGCGGCCGGTTTTCTTCCATCGCACCGCGTTCGACGCCTGGCCGGCGGAGCTGCAGCAGGCGATGCAGGCGGCGGTCACCGAGGCGGTCACGTTCCAGCGCAAACTCGCCGTGCAGGAGCATGAGGAGTCGCGGGCCGCGATCGAGCGCGAGGGCTGCGAGATCGCCGAGCTCATGCCCGCGGGCCACGCCGGCTTTGTCGAGGCGGTGCAGCCGCTGCTGCGCGAGGCGCGCGGCACCTACGGCGCGGAGATGTTTGCGCTGCTGCCGAAGGCGTGAGGAAGCACCATGCCGCAACCTGCGACGCAACGCGCGAAGGGCCCGCTGGTCTGGCTCGACATGGATCAGCAAGCGCTCGACGACGCCTACGACCAGACCGTGCTGGCGCCCAATCGCGAGCAGACCTACGAGAAGGCGATCTTCAACAGCGAGCGCGTGCGCGCGCGGCTCGGCGCGCCGCAGCGCTTCACCTACGGTCCGACGCCGATCGAAGGGCTCGACGTATTCCCAGTTCAGCAAAACGGCGCGCCGATCCACATTTTCATCCACGGCGGCGCCTGGCGGCAGCGGCTGGCCAAGGAATACGCCTACATGGCGGAGCTGTTCGTGCACGCCGGCGCGCATTGCGTGATCCCCGACTTCGTCGGCGTCGAGGGCTGCGGCGGCAACCTGCTGACGATTGCCGATCAGGTGCAGCGCGCGGTGGCCTGGATCTACGGCAACGCCGCGCGCTTCGGCGGCGATCCGAACCGCATTTACATCTCAGGACAGTCCTCCGGCGCGCAGCTCGGCGGTGTCGTGGTGACGACCGACTGGGCGAATGACTTCGGCCTGCCACCGGACATCATCAAGGGCGCGCTGCTGTGCTCCGGCATGTACGACCTCAAGCCGGTGCGGTTGTCGAAGCGCTCGAAGTTCGTGACCATCACCGACGAGGCCGAGGAGAAGCTCAGCGCGCAGCGCCATCTCGACCGCCTGAACACGCCGCTGGTGCTGGCGCACGGCACCCACGAGTCGCCGGAGTTCATGCGCCAGACCCGCGACTTCTTCGCCGCGGTGCAGGCGCTGGGCAAGCCGGTTAAGCTTCTGGTCGCCGAGGGCTACAATCATTTCGATCTGCAGGAGATGGCGTCGAATCCCTACAGCGTGCTCGGCAGCGCTGCGCTGGAGCAGATGAACCTCGGAGCAACGGCATGAGCGTGACACGCATCGCGGGACTTGTTCTGCTCTCGGCCAGCCTGTTTGGCGCGGTCCACGCGCAGGAAAGCGCGGCGAGTTTTCCGAGCCAGCCGATCCGTATTGTCGTCGGCAATGCCGCCGGCGGCGGCACCGACACCATCGTCCGCCTGATCGCGCCGAAACTGTCGGAACGGCTCGGCCGTCCGGTGGTGATCGAGAACAAGCCCGGCGGCAACAACATCATCGCGGTGCAGACCGTCACCAAGGCCGCGCCCGACGGCTACACGTTGCTGGCCGGCACGATGGGCATGCTCACCATCAATCCGTCGGTCTACGCCAACCTGCCCTACGACACGCTGCGCGATCTGGCGCCGATTGGTCTGATCTGCGCCTATCCGGTGCTGCTCACGGTCAACGCCGCGGCGCCGATCAACAGCGTTTCGGAGCTGATCGCCTACATCAAGGCCAATCCGGACAAGGCCAATGCCGGCGGAACCGGTTCGGTCTATCAGGTCGCGACCAAGCTGTTCGAGATGCGGACCGGGACGCGGACCCAGTTCATCACCTATCGCAGCCACCAGGAGTCCATGGTCGGACTGATGCGCGGCGACACGCTGATGGCCATCGTCGACAGCGCGCCGGTGGCGGGGCCGCTGAAGGACGGACGCGTCCGCGCGCTCGCGGTGCTGACGCCGCAGCGGCTGCCGGCCTGGCCCAACGTGCCGACCATCGCCGAGGCCGGCGTCAAGGACATGGAGTTCGAACTGTGGGCCGGGCTCCTGGCCCCTGCCGGGACGCCGGCTGCGATCGTCAAGAAATTGCAGGATGCGGTGAACGAGGTGGTCAAGTCGGAGGACATCCGCGAGCGGATGCGCAGCCTCGAACTGATCCCGCTGGGTGGCACGTCGGACCAGTATGCCAAGCGGCTGGCCCGCGAGATCGCGATGTGGGCCGACGTGGTCAAGGCCGGGAATATCAAGATCCAGCAATAGCAGGGTCCGCACCACCGCCTTTGCGCCAAAAGATGCGCGGCCGGCAAGCGTACGGAAATTTCATTTCCGTCAACAGCCCGTTGGCGAAACATCCATTCCGCTCAAGCCCTTGGCATTGCTGATACACCGATCCGGCTATATCTCTGGATGTGCGAATCGGTGCTCTGGCGGGATCGTCCCGACCGGGGCACACTGGCGCGCGGAGGCGCGCGCGAATGGCTCTCAATCACGTCACGTTGGACGACAAGTACGACCTGACCAAAAGCCGCGTGTTCGTCACCGGCTACCAGGCGCTCGTCCGCTTGACGATGATGCAGCACGAGCGCGACCGCCGCGCCGGCCTCAACACCGCGGGATATGTCACCGGCTATCGCGGCTCGCCGCTCGGCGGCCTGGACTACCAGTTCCAGCGGGCCGTTTCGCATCTCGCGCCGCGCAACGTCCTGTTCCAGGCCGCGATCAACGAGGACCTGGCCGCCACCGCGCTATGGGGCTCGCAGCAGGCCGAGCTGCGCGGCGAGGGCAAGTTCGATGGCGTGGTCGGCATGTGGTACGGCAAGGGCCCGGGCGTCGACCGTTCCGGTGACGCGCTGCGCCACGCCAATTTTGCCGGCACCTCAAAGCACGGCGGCGTGCTGGCGCTGATGGGCGACGACCACACCGCGGAATCCTCCACCACCGCGCCTCAGTCCGAGTTCAACTTCCTCGACGTGATGATTCCGATCCTGAACCCGGCCGGCGTGCAGGAGATCATCGACTACGGGCTGTACGGCTGGGCGATGTCGCGCTTCACCGGCACCTGGGTCGGGCTGAAGTGCATGCACGAGACCGTCGAAGCCACCGCGGTGGTCGACGGCAGCCTCGATCGGCTGAAGATCGTCATCCCCGGGCCGGACGATTGCGCGATGCCGCCGGATGGCCTCAACATCCGGCTGGTCGACACCATTCTCGGCATGGAAGCGCGTCTGCACGACTACAAGCGCGACGCCATGCTCGCGTTCATCCGCGTCAACAAGCTCAACAAGGTCATCACCAGCGGCGGACGCAATCCGAAGATCGGCGTCATCACCACCGGTAAGAGCTATCTCGACGTGCGCCAGGCGCTCGACGAGCTGGGCATCGACGAGGTCCGCTGCAACGACCTAGGCCTGCGCATCCACAAGATCGCCTGCCCGTGGCCGATCAGCCGGCAGGAGCTGAAGGATTTCGCCGCCGGCCTCGACCTC
>CAMDEB010000429.1 GCA_945893085.1 Rhodoplanes serenus
ATCCTCGACCGGCTGGTCGATGCGCTCGACAAGGCGCTCGACGACGAGGCCACGCGCAAGCGCCTCGGGGTGCTTGGCGGCGATATTCCAGACAAGGCGAATCGCGGCCCGGCCCCGTTTCTCGCGCTGGTCAAGAGCGAGATCGCCCGCTGGTCGCCGATCATCCGGGCGGCGAACGTCAAGATCGACTAGGCCGCCTCACTGCGGCTGCTGGCCGGACTCCTTGGCGACCTGCGCGGCGCGCGCGCGATCCCGGACGATGAACTTCGCGAATTCCTCCGGCGTGTTCACCGCATATTCGACCGCGCGGTCGATGTAGTTTTTCTGCATGAACGTCGGATCGCTGGTGATGCGCGCGACCTCCGCCGCCAGCAAATTGATGATCGGCCGCGGCGTGCCGGCCGGCGCGAACAGGCCGAACCACGTCATCGGATACTCCTCGCCCATGGCTTCCTTCAGCGTCGGTACATCCGGAAACAGCGGCGAGCGTTTGTTGGCATTCACCGCCAGCGCGGTGATGTGACCGCTCTGGATCTGCGGGATCATGTTGGCGAGGCCGAGGATGGCGACCGGACTCGACCCCGACATGACGGCGTTGACCACCTCGTTGCCGCTGCGGAACGGCACCCGCACGATATCGGCGCCGTTCTGCTTGTTCAGCTTGTCCATGTACACCGCGAGCGGAAACGAGAACGTGCCGAAGCTGAGCGTGCCGGGCTTGGCTTTCGCGAGCGCGACCAGCTCGGGAATGGTCTTCACCTTCAGCGAGCTGTGAGCGACGAACGCCAGCGTGTTCACGAACAGGTTGGTGATCGGTTCGAAGTCCTTTTCCGGATTGAACGGAAGGCTTTTGAACAGAAACTGATTGTAGACGATCGGCTCGCTGGAGATGACGCAGATGGTATAGCCGTCCGGCGGCGATTCCGCGCAGGCGCGCGTGCCGATGTTCAATCCGCCGCCGGTCCGGTTCTCGACCACGAACGCCTGGCCGAAGCGCTTGCGGAATTCGTCGGCCAAGAGGCGGGTGAAGATGTCGCCGCCGCCACCGGCGCCGAGCGGAATGATGATGCGGACCGTGCGCGTCGGCCAGTCTTGCACGGAACCTTGCGCCCCGCCTTGGGCCACAGCCAGAAGCAAAGCGGCCAACGCCACCGGCCATCGCCAAAAATGCCGCATGAGATGTGTCCTCCCCCGCGCATGTTATGGCATCATGAGGCGCCAAAGAAAGCCGAAGAAGGAGTCTCGCCGATGATCCGGATCGTGCTGGCGGCCCTGAGCGTGCTCGCGACCCCCGTTGGCGCGCTGGCGCAAGCCTATCCCGACAAGACCATCCGCATCATCACCGGCACCCAGACCGGCACCAGCGGCGACATCGCCGGCCGGCTGCTGGCGCAGAAGCTGCAAGTCGCGCTCGGCCAGACCGTGGTCTACGAAAGCCGGCCCGGCGCGAATGGCCAGCTCTCGGCGAACCACGTGAAGACGTTGCCGGCCGACGGCTACAACATTCTCTACGTCGCTTCGAGCACGATCATCACCGGACCGCTGATGAGCAAGACCGTCGGCTTCGACACGTTCAGGGATTTCACGCCGATCAGCCTCGCCGTCGGCGCGCCGCTCTACCTCGTCGCGAACTCGGAGCTCGGCGTCGACACCACCTTAGGCCTGATCGACTACGCCAAGCGCAACGCCGGCAAGCTGAACTATGGCAGCGTCGGCCACGGCTCGGTGTTCCACTTCCAGGGCGAGGCGATGAAGGCCGCGGCCGGCATCGATATGCTGCACGTGCCCTACACCGGCGCGAACAACGCCAACATCATCGGCGACCTGCTGGCCAACCGCGTGCAGGTGTATTTCCCGGCCTATCCCGCGACGCTCGCGGCGCTGCCCAGCGGCAAGATCAAGCTGCTCGGCGTGTTCTATGATCAGCGCACCAAGCAGCGCCCCGACCTGCCGACCGTGCAGGAGGCGCTGCCGAACCTCGTCGCGGTGCCGTCCTGGTTCGGCTTCATGGGACCGGCCGGTCTGCCGCAGCCGATCGTCGCCCGGCTCGAGGCCGAGGTGAAGAAGGCGCTGGACGATCCGGAGGTTTCCAAGAAGCTCGAGGACATCGGCATCGTTCCGGTCGGCAGCAGCGCCGCGGAGATGGCGAGCCTGATGCGCCGATACACCGACGAACTGGCGAGGCTCGCCAAGCAGGTCGGCATCCAGCCGAATTGATCGGCTGGATGCTATCGCCCGCTATTCAAATGTTTGTTTCGGAATGACGGGATACTCCACCGCGCAGGTTTTGCATTTGTAGAAGAGAACCTTGCGCTCGGCGTGGCGAAGAACCTCCTTGATTGCGGTCTCGCTGCTGCACAGCGGACAAGGCGGCGCGGCCATATCTGTCGACTGAATATCGGACATGCGTCTCCTCCTCTGCGGGGCGCAGAAAGCAGCTCCTTGAATTCGGGTTGGGTAATTCGGGTTGGGTGATGAGCGAAACGCTCGGGATGCCAAGACAACGCGCCGGGTGAAAAAGCGTGCCCTAGGCCTTCAATAATTATTTTGAAACAGGCGATGGAACCCGGCCAAAATCCAGCGCAGACAACGACTTATCGCAGCCCGCAGCGGGAAGCCCAGCCGGTCCCGGCTCAAAACCGCACAGCGATTCCGGCCGATGCCCGTCAGAACCGATAGAACTTCGCCGGCGTGTCGACCATGATCTTCTGCTGCATGGTCTTGTCGGTGACCCAGTCGCCGAACGCGTCGACCAGGTCGCCGTCGTTCGGGTTGGCGATGTACGTGTTGGGATGCGGCCAGTCGGTGCCCCACATGATCCGTTCCGGCGCCGCTTCAATGAGCGCGTGCGCCAAAGGCTTGACGTCGTCGTAGGGCGGCAGGTCGGTTTCGCTGACGCGGTTGGCGCCGGAAATCTTTATCCAGGTGTTGCCCGCGCGCATGAGCTCCAGCAGCGCCTGGAAGCCTGGCGCCTTCACGCCGGCGGTCGCCGGTTGATAGGCGAAGTGGCCGATCGACTGCAGCACCTTCACGCTCCTGAGCACCGGCATCAAATTGACGATGTCCTTGCCGGGGAACAGCCACTCGATATGCCAGCCGAACGGCTTGATGCGCGCCTCAAGCTCGCCGATCTGGTCGAAGCCGATCGGCATGCCGCCCTTGTTGTCGGTGTTGAGCCGCACGCCGCGCGCGCCGCGCTTGTCGAGCGCGGCAAGCGCGTCGTCGGTGATGTCCATGGTGATGGCGACGACGCAGCGCGCCCGGTTCGGCGTCTCGGCGTTGAGCGCGGTCATGCCGTCGAGGATCGCGGAGTTGTCGGTGCCGTAGGTTGACGGCTGGGTGAACACCACGCGGTCCACGCCGAGCGTGCCGTGCAGATGCTTGAGATCGGCGAGCGGGGAGTCCGGCGGGTTGTAGCCGCGGTCCGGGTTCATCTTGTAGCGCGCCTGCTCGAACACGTGGACGTGGGTGTCGATCGAACCCTTCGGCAGCGCCACCTTCGGCTTGCGCGGATTGCGATCCGGCGGCAGGCAATCTCTGATCTCTCCGGCCATCTTTGGTCCCCTGCTGAACGGCTTGCGGGGCATTCGTACGCAACCATCGGAATTCATGCAATGCGATCGGCGCACAGTCGATGCGCCGGAGTGGCTCGCGGATATTCTGCTGAAGGCGTTGTAGTCTTGCTTTCTTCACCTCTCCCGTGGGGAGAGGTCGCCTCGCGAAGCGAGGCGGGTGAGGGCGTAAAGTTTATCGAGAGAGTTAGGCCCCCCTCACCCCAACCCTCTCCCCTGGGGGGACTGTTGCAGAAGTCGCCCGCGGGCAGGTGGATCGTCGATATC
>CAMDEB010000430.1 GCA_945893085.1 Rhodoplanes serenus
CGCGACTATCCTGAAGGCGAGCTGATGAGCCATATCGTGGGCTACACCGGCCGCGTCTCCGACGAGGATCTTGCCGGCCGCGACGATCCGGTGCTGCAGCTCGCGACGATCCGCTTCGGCAAGAAGGGCGTGGAGCGCTCGCTCGAGGACGACCTGCGCGGTCGCGCCGGCGCCGTCCAGGTCGAGGTCAATGCCGTCGGCCGCGTCGTGCGCGAGCTCGACCGCACCGAGGGCCAGCCGGGCTCCAACGCACTGCTCACCATCGATCTCGACCTGCAGCGCTTCGCCGCCGAGAAGATGAAGCAGCACCAAAGCGGCTCGGTGGTGGTGCTCGACGTGATCACCGGCGATGTGCTCGTCATGGCCTCGACGCCCGGCTTCGACCCCAGCACCTTCGCGCGTGGCATCACGCATAGCGAATGGCGCGACCTGCTGGATAACCCCGAGCGGCCGCTCCACAACAAGGCGATCGCCGGCGTCTATCCGCCGGGCTCGACCTACAAGATGGTGACGGCGCTGGCTGCCCTCGAATCGAAGGCGATCGACCCCTACACGCGGCTGCCCTGTGTCGGCCATCTCGAGCTGGGCAGCATCAAATTCCACTGCTGGCTGAAGGGCGGCCACGGCTCGACCAACGTCACCGAGGCGATCGCGGCCTCGTGCGACTGCTTCTTCTACGAGGCGGCGCGGCGCGCCGGCGTCGACCGAATCAGCGACATGGCAACCCGCCTGGGCTTCGGCCGCCAAAGCGAGCTCGGGCTGCCGGGCGAATCGGCCGGCAACCAGCCGACGCGTGCCTGGAAGCAGGAGAAGGTCGGCAAGCCGTGGCAGCACGGCGACACGTTCAATCTCGGCATCGGCCAGGGTTACATGACCTCAACGCCGCTGCAGCTCGCCATCATGACGGCCCGCCTCGCCAACGGCGGCTACGAGGTCCAGCCCAACCTGCTGCTGGCCAAGGCGACGCCGCGCGAGGAGCTCGGGCCGCCGCCGCCGCGCAGCAAGCCCACGGCGCCGTCGCTCCGGCTCAACCCGCAGCACCTCGCGCTGATCCGCGACGGCATGAACCAGGTCGTGAATTCCGGCCTCGGCACCGCCAATGCGCTGCGCTCGCGCGATCCGGCGCTGGCCTTCGCCGGCAAGACCGGCACCGCCCAGGTCAAGCGCATCACCGAGCGCGAGCGCGACATGGGCATCACCCAGGACCAGCTCCCGTGGCATCTGCGCCATCACGCGCTGTTCGTCTGCTTCGGCCCGGTCGACAATCCGCGCTACGCCTGCGCCGTCATCGTCGAGCACGGCCAGGCCGGTGGCAAGACGGCGGGCCCGATCGGCCGCGACGTGCTGATCGAGACCATGAAGCGCGACCCGTCGCGCCGCAGCGACCGCTTCCGGAAAATGGCGTCTAGATGAGCACCACTGCGCTGGACGCACCGGCGCCGGTGGGCTTTGCGGAACGGATCTGGCGCATCAACTGGGGCCTGGCGCTGGTGCTGACGGCGATCGCCGGTGTCGGCGTGCTGGCGCTCTATTCGGCCGCCGGCGGCCGTTTCGAGCCATGGGCGGCGCGTCACGCCGTGCGCTACGGCTCGGCCTTCGTGCTGATGCTGGTGGTGGCGCTGGTCCATCCCAAGGTCTGGCTGGCGCTGGCTTGGCCGATCTACATCGTGTCGCTCGCGCTGCTGGTCGCCGTCGACGTGATCGGCAAGATCGGCATGGGCGCCCAGCGCTGGCTGGTGATCGGGCCGATGCAGATCCAGCCCTCCGAGATCGCCAAGGTCGCCGTCATCCTCGTGCTGGCGCGCTACTACCACGGCTTGCGCAAGGAACAGGCGGCGCAGTTCCTCTACACCCTGCCGCCGCTGATGATGATCCTGGTGGTGGTCGGCCTCGTCATGGTCCAGCCCGACCTCGGCACGGCGATGATGGTGTTGATGGCCGGCGGCGCACTGCTGTTCGTGGCCGGCGTGCGAATATGGATGTTCCTCGTCGCCGGGGTGGGGGCGGTGGCCTGCCTGCCGATCGCCTGGTCGCTCATGCACGAGTACCAGCGCAAGCGTGTGCTCACCTTCCTCGATCCCGACCGCGATCCGCTGGGCGCCGGCTACCACATCACCCAGTCCAAGATCGCCATCGGCTCGGGTGGCCTGTTCGGCAAGGGATTCCTCAAAGGCACGCAGTCGTCGCTGAACTTCCTGCCGGAGAAGCAGACCGACTTCATCTTCACCACCTTCGTCGAGGAGTGGGGGATGGTCGGCGCCTTCGTGCTGCTCGCCCTGTTCACCCTGGTGCTGGTCTGGGGCTTCTCGATCGCCTTCCGCAGCCAGCACCATTTCGGCCGCCTGCTGGCGCTCGGCGTCACCGCCATGATGTTCCTATACGTCTTCATCAACGCCGCCATGGTCATGGGCCTCCTGCCCGTGGTCGGCGTGCCGCTGCCGCTGGTCAGCAACGGCGGCACCGCCATGGTCTCGGTGATGTTCGCCTGCGGCCTGCTGATCGGGGTCAATGTCTACCGCGATGCGCAATTGCCGCGGACACGGTGAAATCCGGGAAGAATCCCGGGGATTTCTTTGCCGCGGGGCTATCGACAAGGGGTATCCTGCTTGGTATAGCCGCGCCGCTTCCGGCCAATGTCCCCTGCAATCGGGGGCGCTTAGCTCAGTTGGTAGAGCAGCTGACTCTTAATCAGCGGGTCGCAGGTTCGAGCCCTGCAGCGCCCACCATTTCCGGTAGCGATGTCAATGACTTAGCGGTCTAGTCGCTAACATATAGACGTCAAGTTAAAGTGATACACACTGATACACTATTTCCCGATCCGCGTAGCGCGGCGCTACGCGGATCCAGCGTCGGCATGTATGACGCCGCACTCGTCATTCTGTACATGATTTAGACGCCGAATAGACGGCATCTACGCACGATGAATGGGTGCGAACTGACGCTGGAAGGTTCGACGCTCGTGATGAAGAAGAGAGCTGTCGCGTAAATGTCAGGCGTCGAGCTGTAAGCAATGCGACTGAGCGTAAGGACAACACCATGCTCAAACTGCTCGCACTTCTATTTTTCACCATCACACTTGGAATGGCACAAGGTGCGAACGCTGGTCCATTCGAGGATGTGTACGCTGCGAAAAATCGCGGTGACTACGCAACAGCGCTGAGTTTGTTAAGACCGTTGGCGGCTCAGGGAGACGCGACGGCGCAGACTAAGCTCGGATTCATGTACGAACGCGGGCAAGGCGTGCCGAAGGACTACCCAGAAGCTGCGCGGTGGTATGGGCTAGCTGCGGCTCAGGGACTTGCGGATGCGCAGTTCAATCTCGGAAATAGGTACCGCGACGGGCAAGGCGTGCCGCAGGACTACAAAGAAGCTGTGCGGTTGTTTGGACTAGCTGCGGCTCAGGGGAATGCAGGTGCGCAGAACAATCTCGGAGTCATGTACGACAACGGACAAGGCGTGCCGCAGGACTACAAAGAAGCTGTGCGGTGGTATGGGCTAGCTGCGGCTCAGGGACTTGCGGATGCGCAGTCCAATCTCGGACAAATGTACCGCGACGGGCAAGGCGTGCCGCAGGACTACAAAGAAGCTGTGCGGTTGTTTGGACTAGCTGCGGCTCAGGGGAATGCGGGTGCGCAGAACAATCTCGGAGTCATGTACGACAACGGGCAAGGCGTGCCGCAGAATTATGTCCGCGCACATATGTGGTACAATCTTGCTGCATCATCATTGAGCGGCGAAGACGGCAAAAAAGCGATAGAAAATCGCGATAAGATTGCTGCAAAAATGACTTCAGCGCAGCTTGAGCAAGCGCAAGAGATGGCGCGCAAATGTAAGGCGT
>CAMDEB010000431.1 GCA_945893085.1 Rhodoplanes serenus
CTCGACGATCTTCTTCACGCCGTCGACGGTTTCGATCAGGTTGGCGCCGGTGCGCTTCGACACTTCGATCGTCATGGCCGGCCGGCCGTTGACGCGCGTCACCGAGGTCGGGTCCTTGAACGTCGGCTTGACCTGGGCGACGTCGCCGAGCGTCACCGACGCGCCGGACGAGGCGACGACGGGAACCTTGAGCACGTCCGCCGGCCTTTCAATCAGGCTCGGCACCTTCACGGCGAAGCGGCCGGTCTGGCCTTCCAGCGCGCCCGCGGCGATCAAGCTGTTCGAAGCGTTGAACGCGGCGATGAATTGATCGAGCGAGACGCCGTAGCTCTTGAGCAGCATCGGCTCGGCGATGATCTCGACCGCCTCGTCGCGCGCGCCGCGCAGCTCCGCCGACAGCACGCCGGGCACCTGCTCGATCGTATTCTTGGCGGTGCGGGCGATCCGCAGCAGGCTGCGCTCCGGCAGGTCGCCGGACAGCGCCACCACCAGCACCGGATAGAGCGAGAGATTGACCTCCTGCACGGTCGGCTCATCGACGTCCTTCGGCAGATCGCGCTTGGCCTGGTCGACCTTGGCGCGCACGTCGGCGAGCGCGGACTTGGAATCGAATCCCGCTTCGAACTCGAGCAGCACGTAGCCGCCGCCTTCGAACGCGGTCGAGCGCATCTCCTTGACGTTGCCGACCGACTTGAGTTGCGTCTCGACCGGCCGCAACAGCAGCCGCTCGGAATCCTCCGGACTGATGCCGCGCTGCGAAAGCTGGACGTAGATGATCGGGATGCGGACGTCCGGCTCCGCCTCCTTGGGAATCGTCAGGTAGGCGACGAAGCCCGCCGCCAGCAGGAACGCCAGGGTGGCAAGGGTCAGCCGCGCATGGCTGATGGCGTAGTCGATGAACTTGGACATGACGTGTTTCTTTGTTCGATCGTCTCGTCGTTCGCGCTTTAGCGCATCGCGGCTTGTTCGGGTGCGGTGACGGCGTCGACGCGCTGGCCTTCGCGCACGAAATCCTGGCCCTGCACGATGACCCGCGCGCCATTGGCAATGCCGCCGACCCACATGAAGCCCTGCTCGTCCTGGACCACGGTGATCGGGATGAATCCGACGGTTCCCTCGCCGTTGACGGTCCGCACGCCGAGCTCGCCGGCGGAGGAGAAGGTCAGCGCCGAACGCGGCACCCGCGTCGCCGGTACCGGTGCGAGCGGCAGCGCGACCTCGGCGGTGATGCCGTCGGGGATCGCGCCGTCCGGATTCGGCAGCTCGACCTCGATGCGATAGGTGCGGGTGGTCTGGCTTGCGGACTTCGACACGAAGCGGATGCGGCCCTCGGCGGTCTGGCCGTTGACCAGACGGACCTCGGCCTTGTCGCCGACCTTGATGCCGGCAAGCCGGCGCTCCGACACCTCGACCACCGCCAGCATCGGATCGAGCGCGACGATCTGTGCAACGCCGGTGCCGGTGAAGGAAAATGCCGACATACCGACCTCGGCCGGCAGTTCGGTGACGACGCCGGACCATGGCGCCCGCACGATGCCACGGTCGCGCTCGGCCTCGGCGGCGGCGAGAGCAGCCTGCGCCGCCCGGTGTTGCGCCTCCAGATTGGACAGTTCGAGCCGCGGTATGGCGTTCATCTCGATCAGCCGGCGTTTGGCGTCGAGCTCGATCTTGCGTTGTTCGAGCAGCGCCTGGGCCTGCGTGACCTGGGCCTCGCGCGCTTCGTCCGACAGCACGGCGATCACGTCGCCCTTTTTGACATGGCTGCCGCGCTTCACCCTGAGCTCAGTCAGCACGCCGCCGGTGCGGGCGACCGCCATCACCTTGCGGTCGGCCTCGGTGCGGCCGGAGAGCAGCAGCTTGTTGCTGTGCGGCACGACGCTGGTATCCACGACGCCGACGCGGAAGAATTTTTCGGCGGTCTCGTTGGGACGCACCGACGCTTTGCTCTCGGCGGTCTCGTGCGGCAGGAAATGCCCGGACAGGATCCACGCGGCGGCGGCGGCGACCAGCCCGAGCGCGGTGATGCGGCTCGCTTTCATCGGGAGCCCTCCTTGTCTTGGCTCTCGCCTTTTCGCGGCGCGGGCAGCAGGTGGCGTGTGACGTCCATCAAGGTCGGAATCAGTAATTTCGGATCGAAGGTCGGATCGGCGGCGCGTCGGCTCCAGATACCGTCGGCGATCACCATCAACATCGTGGTCACGGCTTCGAAGTCGACGTCGCGCACGATCTCGCCGCGCTCGGCAGCCTGCCGCATCATGGCCAAGAGCCGCGCTCGGACATCGGCATCGAACGCTTGATGGATGCGGGCGATTTCAGGATTGCGCCGGCTCTCCGCCGTGATCTCGAAGCAGATGCCGACCTCTTCGTCGGAACGTTCGACAAAGTGGTGCTGGGCCAGCCCCTCGATCACGTTGAAGAAGCCCAGCGAGAGATCGGCGCTGGCGAACTGCTCGGCCACCTCGGCGCGGTCGCGCTCGGCGATGCCGGCGATGATCGCCTCCTTGGATGGGAAGTAGCGATAGAGGTTGCCCGGGCTCATTCCGGCTTCGGCGCAGATCTGCTGCATCGAGGTCTGGTGGAAGCCCATCCGCGCAAAACAGTGTTGGGCTGCGAGCAGGATTTCCGACTGTCGGTCGGACTGGCGTTGGGCATTGGCGGGCGGCATGGCGCTGGCTTTCTTGCGATGCAATAAGAGAGAATGAACGTTCGCTCTCGGCTCTCAAATACGGTGCTCACGGGTTGGTTGTCAATCCTACGCCCGTCGCCCGGCACAAATTGTTGCGATGCAATAGGTAACGAAATCAAATGGATGGCTCTAAGACGCGGATTTTGCGGGGCTTTTGCGGGCAGGGCGGTTCCGCCATGATACGGTCGGCCCCGATCATTCAAGGCACCCAACATGCTCGATAAACCCGCTGAGACGCGCGGCGCCCGCGCGCAGGACCAGCGCCGGCCGCGGCTCGATCTGCAGGATCATCTCGCCGATCTGGAAGCGGCGGGCCTCCTGGTCCGCATCGACCGGCCGATCAACAAGGACACCGAGCTCAATCCGCTGGTGCGCTGGCAGTTTATCGGCGGCGTGCCGGAGGCGCAGCGGCGCGCCTTCCTGTTCACCAACGTGACCGACTCCAAGGGCGTGCGTTACGACATGCCGGTGGTGGTGGGCGCGCTGGCGTCGTCGCCGGAGATCTACGCCATGGGCATGGGCTGTCCGGTCGAGGAGATCGGCGACGCCTGGATGCGCGCGATCGGCGCGCCGATCCCGCCGGTCGCGGTGAGCGACGCGCCGTGCCAGGAGGTCGTCATCACCGGCGACGCGCTGCGCACCGGCGGCGGGCTGAAGAATCTTCCGGTGCCGGTGTCGACGCCGGGCTTCGACGCCGCGCCCTATCTCACCGCGACGCTCTGCGTGACGCGCGATCCCGAGACCGGCGTCCGCAACATGGGCACTTATCGGGCCGCGCTGAAAGCGCCGGACCGCCTGGTGGTGCGCATGGTGGCGCGCGAGGCGACCGGCGCCGGCGGCTATCTGCACTGGCTGAAGTATCGCGACCGCGGCGAGAAGATGCCGATCGCGATCGTCGTCGGCTGCGCGCCGATCGTCATGTTCACCGGCCCGCAGAAGCTCGCGATCGACATGGATGAGATGGGCGTCGCGGGCGCGGCGGCCGGCGCGCCGATCCGCATGGTCCGCTGCAAGACCATCGACCTCGACGTGCCGGCGGATTCCGAGATCGTCATCGAGGGCCTGATCGATCCGCAGGTGCTCGAGCCCGAAGCGCCGTTCGGCGAGAGCAATGGGTATGTCGCGCTCGAAGGC
>CAMDEB010000432.1 GCA_945893085.1 Rhodoplanes serenus
GTAGTGATAGATGCCGGCGCGGAGATAATAGTCGCCGGCGGTGATCTTGTGGCCCTTGGCGAGCGCGTCGTCGCCGTGCTTCTCGATCTGGTCGCCAAGCGCGCGCCATTCCTCGAACCAGGCCTTGCCGCGGTCCGGTTCGTTCCAGCGCAGCCGCAGCCTTTCGCAGGCGCGGTCCATCTCCTCGAGCGAGACGACGCCATAGGGCACCATGCCCTTGAGGATCAGGGTTGCGTTCGACCAGAGAAAATTATCGCCGAAGTGGTCGATCCAGGGGCCGCGAGAGGGCATCAGTGAGTTCTTTCCAAACGTTCAACACATACCGCCGTCATGCCCGGCCTTGTGCCGGGCATCCACGCCTTCTGGCAAGGAAGCAAGACGTGGATGGCCGGGACGAGCCCGGCCATGACGTTGAGAGAGCTACGCCAAATCTACTGCGGCTTGATGCCCGCGTCCTTGACGATCTTCTGGTAGGCCGCGAGTTCAGCCTGCATGTACTTCCCGAAGTCGGCGGGCTGCGTGCCGCGCGGCTCCATGCCCTGCGACGCGAGCTTTTCGACCACATCCGGCGCCGACACGGCCTTCGCCACCTCATCGCGCAGCTTCTGCACAATGGCCGGCGGCGTGCCGGTGGGAGCCAGCAGCCCGTACCAGCCGGTGATTTCATATTTCAGGCCGGACTCCTGGATGGCCGCCACGTTGGGCAGCGTCGAGGAGCGCTTGACGCCAGTGACGCCGACTGCCGTGACTTTACCCTCCTTGGCCTGTGGCGCCATCATCGGCATGGCGTCGAACATCGCGTCGATGTGTCCTCCGAGCAGATCGTTGAGCGCGGGTCCGGAGCCGCGGTACGGAACGATGGTGATATTGATGCCAGTCGTGGATTTGAACAGCTCGGTTGCGAGGTAAAGCGAGCTTGCGGTTCCGCCGCCGGTGCCGAACTTGAGTTTGCCCGGGTTCTTCCTGGCCATGTCGAGCAATTCGCCGATCGTCTTGACGCCGAGGTTGTTCCGCACCACCAGGATCAGCGGCCCGGTCGCCGCCTCGCTGACCGCCGCGAACTTCAGGAGATCGATCGGGTGGTCGGGATGCAGCGCCTGTGCGATCAGCGAACTCGACGAGATGAAGTAGAGCGTATGACCGTCGGGCGGCGCGCTTTGCAACTCCTTGCCAGCGATAACGAAGTTGCCGCCCGGCTTGTTCTCGACCAGCACGGTGGTTTTGAGGCTCTCGGTCATCTTCTGCGCCACCAGCCGCGCCGAGATGTCGGTGCCGCCGCCGGCCGCGAGCCCGACGATCATGCGGATCGGCCTGCTCGATAGGTCTTGCGCCGCAGCCGGCGTCAGCGCGGCCAGCGCGCCTGCGAGCAGGAGCCCGGCCGTGCGGATGCCACGTACAAAGCACATCATTGCATCTTTCCTCGTTACGGCTTGATGTTCGCGTCCTTGGTGATCTTGGTATAGACGTCGAGCTCCGACTTCAGATACTTCGCCCAATCGCCGGGCTGCGTGGCGAGCGGCTCCATGCCCTGCGAGTCGAGGATTTTGATCGCGCCCGCATCGGCGACCGCTTTCGCCACCTCGTCGCGCAGCTTCTGGGCGATCGCCGGCGGCGTGCCGGTGGGCGCGAGGATGCCGAACCAGCCGGACATCTCGTAGTCGGGATAGCCCGACTCCTTGATGGTCGGCACGTTGGGCAGCGCCGCGGAGCGCTTGGCGCTGGTGACCGCGAGCGGCGTGACCTTGCCCTCCTTGGCCTGCGGCGCCATCACCGGCATGGCGTCGAACATGCCGTCGATGTGCCCGCCGAGCAGGTCGTTGAGCGCCGGGCCCGCGCCCTTGTAGCTGACGATGTTGATCTCGATGCCGGCCTTCGACTTGAGCAGCTCGGTCGCGAAGTAGAGCGAGCTGCCGGTGCCGCCGCCGACGCCGAAGCTCAGCTTGCCCGGATTCTTCTTGGCGTGGTCGATCAGGTCCTTCAGCGTCTTGATGCCAAGCGCGTTCTTCACCACCAGGATCAGCGGCCCGGTCGCCACTTGGGTGACCGGGGTGAGCTTGGTGAGGTCGAACGGATAGTCCTTGTGCAGCGGCTGGGTGATCAGCGTGCTGGTCGAGATGAAGAACAGCGTGTGGCCGTCGGGCGGCGAACTGGTCAATTCGCGCAGCGCGGGAATGAAGTTTCCGCCGGCCTTGTTTTCCACGACCACGGTCGTCTTCATGTTCTCGCTCATTTTCGACGCCACCAGCCGCGCCATGACGTCGGTGCCGCCGCCGGCGGCGAGCCCGACGATCATGCGGATCGGCTTGCCGGAGAGGTCCTGAGCCGCGGCCGGTTGCGGGGCCGACATGACCAGCGCCGCGCCAGCCAGCAGGGTGGCGGCCGATGCGAGCATGCACCTGAGAGACGTCATGGATTTCCTCCCTTGTCAGCGTTCGGCGTTGTCGCCGTTATTCAGCCAGCAGCGTAGCCATGATCCGCTCGCGCGTCAGCGGCAAATCGCGGACCCGCCTGCCCAATGCGCGGGCGACCGCGTTGCCGATGGCGGCGCCGGTCGGCCCGACTGAGCCCTCGCCGAGGCCCAGCGTCGGCTCGTTCGGCGCCTCGATCAGGCTGATGTCGATCTCCGGAATCTCGGAAAAGCGCAGGATGGGGTAGTCCTCCCAGGTCTTGGCGGCGACGCGACCGTCCTCGAAGCGCACCCGCTCCTTCATCACGAAGCTGGCGCCCTGGATGATGCCGCCCTCGATCTGGTTCTTCGCCCCGTCCGGCGAGATCACCAGGCCGGCGTCGGCGGCGCTCCAGACGTGCTTGAGGCGGACTGTCTCGTCGACCTCGACCTCGGCCACCACCGCCACGAATGCGGCGATGTTCTTGTAGCGGGCAAAGCCGAAGCCGCGCGCGCGGCCTTCGCCGGGATCGCGTTGTTCGAACCAGCCGCTGATCTGCGCCGCGGTCTCGACCACGCGCCGCGCGCGTGGGTCGGAGAGCAGCGACAGCCGGTAGGTCACGGGGTCCTCGCCGGCGGCCTCGGCCAACTCGTCCATGAAGGACTCGATCGCGAACACGTTGGCCCAGGCGCCGAGCCCGCGCAGCGACGAGGTGCGCAGCGGCACGTCCGGCAGCATGTGATGGATCAGCCGGTGTCGCGGCAGGTCGTAGATGGCGACGCCGTTGCGGGTCGCGCCGCCGCCGCGCTCGTCGGGAATGTCGTTGAGTTCCTTTTGCGGCGGCGCGTTGGGCAGCGCCGCGGCGCCGAGCAGATTGGAATTGCCGTTCATGCCCGGCCGCTGCGCGTGCGGCGGGCTCCAGATCTCGATGGTCCAGTCGGCCGGCTTGTTACCGGCGTCGAGCACGGCAGTGAGGTCGATCGCCATCGCCGTGCTGATCGGCGCGGAGGAAAACTCGTCCTCGCGCGACCATTGCACCCGCACGGTGCGCCCGGGCATTTTTGTCGCGATGTAGGAGGCGTCGAACGCCGCGTCGTCGGCGGTGTTGTGGCCGTAGGCGCCGGCGCCCTGGCGGTGGAAGACGGTGACCTGCGCCGCCTCCATGCCGAGCGCGCGGGCGAGCCAGTCGCGCAGGATCGACGGGCCCTGGCAGTGCGACCAGACCTTGAGCGCGCCGTCGTTGAACACGGCCAGCGCGCAGGACGTGCCGATCGAGCCGTAGGTGAGGAACGGACGCGAATAGCGCGCCGTGACGATGCGGCCCTGCGGCGCGCGGCCCGGCGCGCCGGTTTCGACGGTGCGTTCGCGCGAGGGCTGCGCCTTGAGCCACGCGGGCTCGCCGATGGCTTCGGGCGCCGGCGT
>CAMDEB010000433.1 GCA_945893085.1 Rhodoplanes serenus
GGAATTGCCGAAATCGAGCGCCGCCCGCGGCTCGGCAAACCCGCCGACGCCGACGCCGAGGACCCGCCAGGCCCGCTCCCCGGTGCGCTCCACCGTGGCGCCGAGCGCCTGCATCGCCTTCGCGGTGCTGATCGCGTCGTCGCCCTCCAGCATGCCGCTGATCCGGGTCTCGCCCACGGCCAGCGCGCCCAGGATCAGGGAGCGCAGCGAAATCGACTTGTCGCCGGGCACGCGAACGCGGCCCTGGAGCGGTCCGGAGCGGCGGGCGGTCAACGGCGTTGGGGCTGCGGAGTGGCTCAAGGCATGCGATCCCAGGGTGAGGCGCGTCCTCGTAGCATGGGGCCCCCGGCCCGGCGAGATGCTATTGACAGCGGCATTGCAAGCGGCCAAGGGAAGCACCACTTTTCCTCAGTCTTGCGGACTGTCCCAAGGATTCCGAACCGTGGCAAAACCCGAGCTCGGCACCAAGCGCCTCTGTGGCAATTGCGGCGCGAAGTTCTACGACCTCAGTAAAACTCCTATCGTCTGCCCGAAGTGCGACACGGTGTTCACCGTCGTCGTGCCGATCACGCGCGGACGGCCGGGCGCAGCCGAGGCGGCAGCCGCAGCGGCCACCGCAGCAGCGGCCACCGCAGCGGCAGCAGCGGCAGCAGCCGCGCCGAAGGAGGAGATCGAGGCGGAGACCGCGGACGCCGAATTCGTCTCGCTCGAGGATGCCGACGCCGAGGCGTCCGGCGGCAAGAAGGGCGAAGGCGACGACGACATCGAGATCGAAGAAACCCCCGACGATGCCCCCTTCATCGAAGAGCAGGAGGAGGGCGACGAGGATGTCACCGACATCATCGGCGAGGACCGCGAGGACGAGGAGGAGACTTAAATACCGGTCCTGATTTATTCTATCAGGGCCCAATCCGGCCGGTACCAACCCGGCCGCAGCTGACAAATTCGGGGCCATAGCTCAGTTGGGAGAGCGCTTGAATGGCATTCAAGAGGTCGGCGGTTCGATTCCGCCTGGCTCCACCAGTCTTCGCGAAGCGAAGCTGCGCGCCGTAGCCCCGAACGGCCCGGTCGAGGCAATCAAAGATCAGTTTTCGGGTTTGTGGACCGCGCTGCGAACCACCTCACCGCGATAATCGTAGATGAAGCTGGCGATCTCGAAAAAGCCGAACGGAACGCGCATGTTGATTTCACGCGCCTTCAAGAAGCTGATGGCGACGTCCGGCGGCGAAACGAGACCCACCTTCATATTGCCGGGCTTGGTGCCATTGAGGATTTGCGCGCCATAGATCGCCGCCAGCCGCGCATTGCTTTCGAAGCTCACACCGATGGCCAGCACCGCCGTCTCCGAGCCGTTGGTGACGATTTCCGGGACGACGCTCACCACCGGAACGCGATCGGCATATTGATTGATGGTGCGAATTTCGCGGAACACCGAGGTGCTGCCGGTGATCCAGAACAGACTCTTGGTCAGGTCAGGATCGTTCTGACGCATGGCGCGAACGGCGTCAGGGATGATCTTGGTCAGCTCTTCACGCGCCTTCGCGGGGTTTTGCACAGAGCCCCAGATGACCTGCACGCCTTTCTCTTTGAGATAGGCCGCAACCGGCTCGGCCTGGGTCTGCACCGCGCTGATGTTCTTGCTGTCGACACGAACGGCGAGATTTTTCAGATCCGGCCGCAACTCCCGGACATATGACATCTGGACATCGACCGGCACGTTCAGGGACGTGAACGCGAAATTGTTGCCGCTGCCGCTCTCGTAATCCTTCATCTGCCCCAGTTGGACTGGATCCTTCGAACAGACGGTGACGACCGGCAACGCACCGCCTTTGTAGTTGTCATAGACCCAGGCTGCTGATTCCGAGCCCATCGCGAAGATCAAATCGACCTTGTTCTTCTCCGCTTCCTGCAGCGCAGCCTTGCCGCGCGCATCGTTCAGCTCGAAGTTGACCACTTCGATATGAGAATTGATGTCCCTGGCCGCGAAGGTGCGAAGCATTTCAGTGATTGCCGTATCGTAGGCCGATGACGGCCGCGGATAGAGCACCAGGATTCGCTTGAGTGACGTTGTAAATTTCGCGATCATCATCGTGACTCCCATTTCCACGTGCCACCGCGCGACATCGCGAGGCCAGCCGTCCGGGGCATGGTCGCCTGACCTCCATCTTTGATGCAAGCCGTGTCCGACGCGAATCGGACCGCTCCGGCCGTGCATTTGCCAGAACGCTTGCGCTGACCGACAGTCGCCCTGAGGGCGATGTTCTTTTTCGATGCAGTCTCTAAGATTGCTTCAACGCCATACGGGGAGGAAAGAAACGATGAAGGGCAAAATCGGGCTCGAGGAGCATTTCGCCATCGAGGACACGATCAACGATTCCGCGGGATTTTTCCCGGATCACATCTGGGAGGAGCTGCGCGGCCGTCTGCTCGACCTTGAGGGCAAGCGGCTGCGGCTGATGGACCAGCACGGCATCGAGACGATGATCCTGTCGCTGAATGCGCCCGCCATCCAGGCGATCCCCGATCCCAAGCGCGCCAACGAGATCGCGCGCAAGGCCAACGATTTCCTCGCCGGCGTGGTCCGCAAGCATCCCGATCGCTTCCAGGCGCTCGCCGCGCTGCCGATGCAGGACCCCGACCTGGGGACCCGGGAGCTGCAGCGCTGCGTCAAGGACCTCGGCTTCATCGGCGCGCTGCTCAACGGCTTCACCCAGGTCGGCGACCCGAACAACATCGTCTATTACGACCTGAAACAGTTCTGGCCGTTCTGGAGCGAGGTCGAAAAGCTCGACGTGCCGCTCTACCTGCATCCGCGCAATCCGCTGCCGGCGCACGCCAAGATCTACGAGGGCCACGGCTGGCTGATGGGACCGAGCTGGGCGTTCGGCCAGGAAACCGCCGTGCACGCGTTGCGGCTGATGGGCTCGGGCCTGTTCGACGCCTATCCCAAGCTCAACGTCGTGCTGGGTCACATGGGCGAGGGACTGCCGTTCAGCATGTGGCGGGTCGACAATTGCAACGCCTGGGTCGAGGGCCGGCACAAGTATCCGGCGAAGAAGAAGATCGGGGACTATTTCCAGAACAACTTCCACATCACCACGGCCGGCAACTTCCACACCCCGGCGCTGCTCAACGCGATGATGGTGATGGGCTCCGACCGAATCATGTTCTCCACCGACTGGCCGTTCGAGAACATCGACCACGCCGCGGTGTGGTTCGATGCCGCAACGATCAGCGAGGCGGACCGGATCAAGATCGGACGGACCAACGCGCTCAAGCTGTTCAAGCTGCCCGGCGCCTGAATGGAAGCCATATGACGGCTCGGCTCTTGCCCGGTCGGCGAACAACGGATAAATCGGCAATCGACAGGCGGCAGATCACCGACGAGGTTTGACGATGGACCGGCGCCAAGCGGTCGCGCGCGTGACGGAATACCTGGTCGACTCGATCGAGCAGGCGCACGCGAGCGACGTGCCGTTTTATCATCTGCGGTTCGACCGGGTGTTTCCCGACGACATCTACGCGGCGATGCTGCGCGAGATGCCGGGAGCGGCGGACTACCGCGCGCTGCCCGGACGCAACAACGTCAACATCCTCGACGACGGCAGCGCCACCCGGGTCAAGATCGACCTGTTCCCCGAATACGTCCGCACCCTGCCGCCGCAGAAGCGCGAGCTCTGGAACGTGGTCGGCCGCGCCCTGTGCTCGCGCGAGGTCAAGGCGGCGTTCATGCGCCGGCTCGCGCCGGGGCTCGAGCGCCGCTTCGGCGCCGGC
>CAMDEB010000434.1 GCA_945893085.1 Rhodoplanes serenus
CGACGGCCGCTCCCAGCGCGGCGGCGTGTCGCTCATGGCGGCGGCGTAGCGCACGGCGGTCAGGCGGCCGAATCCCGAGGGATGTTCATCCAGGCGATCACGCACCTGATCAAGGGCGGGGGAGGGAACCGCAAGGCCGTCGATGCGCCCGAGCCCGCGCAGCCATTGTGCGGTCTGCACGAGCGAGGCGCGCACGTGCCAGCTTCCACCTTCAGTCGCGCGCCGCGCCAGCGCCGTCATCGCGGCGAACGCCATGAGATGTCCCGTGCCGTGATCGAGCACCTGCGCCGGCAACGGCTTCGGCTGACTTGCGCCCACCGCGTCCGCCTCGGCGACATTGAGGCCGTTGGCGTTTTGCACCAGTGAGTCGAAGCCGCGCCGCGCCGCCCACGGACCTTCGTGGCCATAAGCGCAGAGCGAGACGCAGACGATTCCGGGGCGCAGCCGCGCCACCTCCTGCGGTCCGAAGCCGTGGCCGGCGATGGCGCCCGGCCGGTAGCCCTGGATGAAGACGTCGGCGTCCCGGATCAGCTCGGCGAGCCTCGCTCTTGCGTCAGCATTGCGCAGATCGAGCGACGTGGACAGTTTTCCCCGGCCGGTGTCGACGATCAGCGGCCGCAGCCCGGGCAGATGGGGCGCGGTGACCAGCAGCACATCCGCGCCGTGCACCGCGAGCGTGCGCCCGCACACCGGCCCGGCGATGATGCGGGTCAGGTCCAGCACCTTGATGCCGCCCAGCGGACGATCGGAATCCGGAAGCGGCTGCGCCGGCGCGTCGCCGATCCGATCGATGCTGAACGCCGGCAAGCTTGCGACCGCCTGGCCCTGGGGATGGGCATCCCACTCGTCGAACGACCGGCTCGCCGTGACCACGAGGCCGGCCTCGGCCGCTGCGGTCTCAAGCGTCTCGGCGCGCCACCCATCGAGCGCACGCTGCACGGCGGGGCGGCTGTGATCGCACTTGAGCAAAGCGAGCAGGCCGTCGCGGTGATGCGGCAGATTGGTATGGACGCGCACCCAGCGGCCGTCGCCGCAGCGATAGAGACCGACGATGTCGTCGCGGTGGTCCTCGACCGGTTCCCCGTCGATCAGCAGGTAATGCTCGCTGCGGCACTCGATCGCGGCGTCGCGCATGGCGACGCCGAGGCGCTGTCGCTTGCCCGTCCGAAGATGCCAGAGCTCGCCCGCAGCCAGCGCGCCCGCGGCGACCGCCGCCTGCGCCACGGTGCCGACACGGAACGAAGACGGCAGCGCGGGTTCCGCGCCGGTGAGCTCGATCGCGTCGAGCGCCGCTTCGGGCTGCCCTGCGGTGCGCCACAGCGCGGCGAGGACGCTTCTGGTATCGTGTGTCATTCCGCCGCCACGGCTGGCAGGTCGCCCGCGCCCCAGCGATCGAGGTCGGCAAGCGCGCGGGCGGACATCGCGCGTTTCCTCGCCTGGGATTTCTCCACGCCGCGAAACCGGGTGCCGTCGGGGCGCCGGGTCGGCGCCTCGGTGAGCTGCGGGAACAGGCCGAAGTTGACGTTCATCGGCTGGAACGAGCGCGGGCCGGCGTCGATCGCCTCGACATGGCCGCCGGTGATGTGCGCCAGCAGCGCGCCATGCGCCGTGGTCGGCGGCGGCGGTGCGATCTCCTCGCCGCGCCGCTCGGCCGCGGCGAAGCGGCCGGCGAGCAGCCCGATCGCGGCCGACTCCACATAGCCCTCGCAGCCGGTGATCTGGCCGGCGAAGCGCAGCCGCGGCATGACGTTGAGCCGCAGCGCCGGATCGAGCAGCTTCGGTGAATTGAGGAACGTGTTCCGGTGCAGCCCGCCGAGCCGGGCGAACTCGGCCCGCTCCAGGCCCGGGATGGTGCGGAAGATCCGCGTCTGCTCGCCGTGCTTCAGCTTGGTCTGGAAGCCGACCATGTTGAACAGCGTGCCGAGCTTGTTGTCCTGGCGCAGTTGCACGACCGCGTGCGACTTCACCTGCGGGTCGTTCGGATTGGTCAGCCCGACCGGCTTCATCGGCCCGTGCCGCAGCGTCTCCGGCCCGCGCTCCGCCATCACCTCGATCGGCAGGCAGCCGTCGAAATAGGGCGTCGAGGCCTCCCATTCGTGGAAGCTGGTCTTGTCGCCGGCCATGAGCGCCGCGACGAACGCATCGTATTGCGCGCGGTCCATCGGACAGTTGACGTAGTCGGCGCCCGATCCGCCGGGGCCGGTCTTGTCGTAGCGCGACTGGAACCAGGCGATGGACATGTCGATCGAGTCGCGATGCACGATCGGCGCGATGGCGTCGAAGAAGGCGAGCGCATCCTCGCCGGTCAGCGTGCGGATCGCAGCGGCGAGCGCCGGCGAGGTGAGCGGCCCGGTCGCGACGATGACGCTGTCCCAGTCGTCGGGCGGCAGCGCCACCTCCTCGCGGCGGATCTCGATCAGCGGATGAGAGGCGAGCGCTTGCGTGATCGCCGCCGAGAAGCCGTCGCGATCGACCGCCAGCGCGCCGCCGGCCGGCACCTGGTTCTGGTCGGCGGCCCGCATCACCAGCGAGTTGAGCCGGCGCATTTCCTCGTGCAACAGGCCGACGGCGTTGTTGTCCTTGTCGTCGGAGCGGAACGAGTTGGAGCAGACCAGTTCGGCGAGCCCGTCGGTCTTATGCGCCGCCGTGGTCGATGCCGGCCGCATCTCGTGCAGCACCGCCGGCACGCCGTGGGCCGCGATCTGCCAGGCGGCCTCGGAGCCCGCAAGGCCGCCGCCAACGACATGGACGGCTTGCATCCGGAGCGCGGTCATGGAGAATAACTAGGCTGCCTGCCGAGAGGCGGCAATGGGAATGCGTGGCCGGGGGTCATCGTGCGTTGTCGGGATTTGGGTGCGTTGGCGGCTGCATGGGCCGGGCTTTTGGTGTTTTCGGCCGCTCCGGTCCGCGCCGCGGAGGCCAATCTCGCGGTCGCGGTGTGGTTCGAGGGCCTGTCGCTGCCGGTTCCAAACCGCCTCAATGTGATCGTCTGCCACGGCTTCGGCTGCCTGCATCGCACCCAGGTCGCGCTCAACGAGGTCGACCGCGTCACGCTGGCCAATATGGTGCGGGGCGCGACGCCGGAGGCCGAGCGCCGGGGCGTGGCTCGCGCGGTGGCGTGGTTCGACAAGCGGGTCGGGCGCCAGACCGGCACGTCGCGCGCCAAAGCCTATGCCAGGGGGCTGTCGGGCGATTCCACGCAGTTCGACTGCGTCGACCGAACCACCAACACCACGAGCCTGCTCGTGGTGCTGGAACAAGGCGGACTGCTGCACCATCATCGCGTGGATCAGCCGACCTCGCGGTCGATCGTTCCGATGCTCACCGGCCCGCACAGCACCGCGGTGCTGACCGAGAAGGCCAAGGGGGCGAAATGGGCGATCGACCCCTGGCCGCACAACTCCGGCGAGCTTCCAGACGTGATGCCGCTGGAGCGTTGGGTCGCCAAGAGCTGAGCCCCCGCCGATACCCCAAAAATGAGAGCGCCCGCACGAGGCGGGCGCTCTCAAGTCCAGTTCGGTGCGGCTTAGCGCTCGGAGTTTTCCCACGCCACGCGCGGGATGTCCGAGCGGGTGATGCCGATGTCGCTGAGCTCGCGGTCGCCGAGACGGCCGAGTTCGCGGAGGCTCTGGTTGTAGCGCCGCCATTGCTGGTAGGCGCGCAGGATTTGAGCGAGGATCATGGTCGTTAACCCTTTGACGGCAGAGGCGGATTCCTCTGCGATTCGTGAACGGAACATAGTCCTTCATGGTGCGATGCA
>CAMDEB010000435.1 GCA_945893085.1 Rhodoplanes serenus
AGCGCTCTTCATGCCAGCGGCCGGCCAGCTGCAGGCCGATCGGCAGTCCTTGCGAGGACAGGCCGGAAGGCAGCGACAGCGCCGGGTGGCCGGTGAGGTTGAATGGATAGGTGTACGGGTACCACGCGCCGCGAATGGTGCCGGCGTCCTTGCCGGCGATCCGGATGCTGCCCGCGGGGTCGAGGCCGACCGGCAGGGGAGGGGCCGACAGCGTCGGGGATGCGATCAGGTCGAAACGCGACAGGACGTCCTGCACGCGGTTGAAGCATGCGCTGCGGGCGAACTGGGCCTCGCAGAGGTCGGCGGCGGTATAGGCGCGCCCGGCGTCGATGGTGGCCAGCAGCGTCGGGTCGAATTTCTCCGGCCTCTGTATTGCTTGGACGCCGAGTCTGGCCAGCAGCGCCGAGCGCAGGATCACCAGGAAAGGGCGTTCGAGGGCAACGAAATCGAGCTCGATCGGCTCGATGATCCAGCCGAGTGTTTCCGCCCGGCGCATCGCTGCCGTGATCGAGGCCTCGACCTCGGGGTCGAGCCTGTTTCCGCAGCGCATCAGCAGCGCCGTCCGCGGACGCTCGCCCGGAGCCAGCCGCCGCTCCGGGAAAGCAGGGGTCTGGCCGTAAGGATCGCCGCGGTCGGGCCCGCGAATAGCGTCGAAAAGCAGCCGGACGTCGGCAATGCTCCGCGCCATCGGGCCAACATAGGAATTGGCTCCGAAGAGGTCGGGCACTTGCAGATGCGGAATTGCCCCGAGCGTCGCCTTGAGGCCGACAACGCCACAGCAGGAGGCGGGGATGCGGATCGAGCCGCCGCCATCCGTGCCGAGCGCGAGCGGTCCTATCCGGGCGGCGAGCACCACCGCGGCGCCGCCGCTGGAGCCGCCGCAGGTGTGGCCGGCGCTGTAGGGGTTGAGGGTTCGGCCGAAAAGCGGGCCTTCGGTGAACGGCTTGTGGCCGAACTCGGGCGTCGTGGTCTTGCCGAACAGCACGGCCCCGGCGGCACGCGCGCGTGCGACCGCGACGGCATCGGCGGCCGGGACCGCCGTGGCGAACAACGCCGACCCCTGCGTTGTCGCGACCCCTTCGGTGTTCGTCAGGTCCTTGACCGAGAACGGCAGGCCGTGCAGCGGCGGCAGGTTCTCGCCTCGCATCAACGCGGCCTCTGCCTTCGCCGCCTCAGCGCGTGCGCGCTCGGGACAGACGGCTAAGAAGGCGCTGAGGTCGCGCCGGGCGTCGAGCCGCGCCAGTGTCGCCTCGAGTGCCTCGACCGGAGAGACGCGGCGCGTCCGGATGGCGGCCGCGAGATCTACGGCCGAGAGGTCGGTGATGTCGTTCATGCGGTGCGACTCCTGCTCAGACCATCCAGCGCCCGCCATCGATCAGCAGGCTCTGGCCGGTGATGTAGCGGGCATCGGCAGAGGCGAGGAACGCGACGGCGCCGGCGACGTCCTCGGGCTCGGCGATGTAGCCGGCGGGAGTCGTCGCCTTGATGCGCTCGATCACCTCGGGCGTCAGACGGTCATGGGCGCGGGTGCGGATGGCGCCAGGGGCGACGGCGTTGACCGTGACATGATGAGGGGCGAGTTCGCGGGCGAGGGCGCGGGTGAAGCCGACAACCCCCATCTTGGCAGTGGCATAGTCGACGATGCCGGCATCGCCAACGAAGGCGGCATCCGACGACATGTTGACGATCCGCCCGCCGCGCGCCCGCATGGCGGGGACAACAAGCCGGGACATGCGCATCGCGGTCAGCAGCGAGACTTCGAGAACGAAACGCCAGACCTCCTCGGTCGACTCATGGAAGGGGCCGGCACGCTCACGGCCGCTTTGGCCAACATTGTTGAAGAGGATGTCGACCGGGCCGAAGACGCTGGTGGCACGAGCATGGAAGCTGGTCAGGGCCTCGGCGTCGGTACAGTCGCCGGTCACGGCAAGCAGTCGATCATGGATGGGAAGATTCTCGGCCAGCATCTCGGCCTCGCGGTCGATCACGGCGACCCGCGCACCTTCGTCGAGGAAGCGCCGCGCGGTCGCGGCGCCGATGCCGTTGGCGGCCCCGGTGATGACGACTGTCTTGTCGACGAAGCGGTCCGGGACGGCGGTCATGTCTAGTGGAACGTCCGTCCGCCGTCGACGGCCATGGCAGTGCCGGTGACATAAGAGGACTCGCTGCTGGTCAGCCAGAGGATGGCATTGGCGATCTCTGCCGGGGCCGCGATCCGGGCCAGGGCGTAACGGGCCTTGACCTCTTCGCGGGCGGCTTCGGGGTCGCTCATGCTTGCTAGGCCGGAGCGCAGCAGATCGGTCTCGACTGCGCCGGGACACACCGCGTTGACGCGGATGCCGAACGCGGCGGCCTCCATGGCAAGGGCCTTGGTGAACATCTGCAGCCCGGCCTTGGAGGCACAATAGGCGGAGCGGTGCTTCAAGGGCGACAGGCCGGCGCCGGAGGAAACGGTGACGACCGTGCCTCCGCCGGCCGCGCGCAGATATGGATAGCAGGCCTGTGCGGCCAGCATCGGGCCCGTAAGGTTGACATCCAGGATACGGCACCATTCGGCGGTGACCATCTGTTCGAGCGGTCTGACGAGATCGATGCCGGCGGCGCAGACCAGACCATCGATGCCGCCGAGGGCCGCGGCGCAGGCGGCGATGGCGGCTTCGACCTGTATCGGCTCGCCGACATCAGCCACGGCGGCGTGGAAGCGCTCGGGGCCGATCGTTGCGGCCAGGGCCGCGAGGCCAGCGGCATCGCGGTCGATTCCGCCGATGCGGGCGCCCTCAGCCAGGAAGCGCTCGACGCAGGCGCGTCCGATGCCATTGGCAGCGCCCGTGATGACGATGTGCCGGCCAGGCAACGCGCCGCTCACGATCGGGCAGCCTCGAGACCGGGTCGCATGTCATCAACCATTTCGTCGCAGCGCGCGATCCAAACATTGCGGTGCTTGAGCGCGTGTTCGATCAGTCCCTCCAGCGCCTTCAGGCGCGAGGGCTGGCCGATGAGCTGCGGGTGCATCCCGACCATCATCATGCGGTCCTCAGCGTAGAGCACATCGAACTCGTCCTTCCAGGCTTCAAGCACCGCCGAGGGTGCCTGCAACGTGCGTCCAGGCAGTACGATCGAGTACTGAAAGAAGGGGGCATCGTCGAGCACCCAACGAAACGGTAGTTCCACGATCTTCGTCCGCTCGCCGGCGACATCGTGCAGATAGGGAGAGTCGTCATCGAAGAAATTCGACGAATAGTCGAACCCGAATTCGACCAGCAGAGGCATCGAGATCGGGCTCAGCTCGGCCGCTGGCGAGCGCCAGCCGCGCGGGTTGCGGCCAGTTGTCCGGCGGATCGCGGCAATGCCCTTTTCCATTTCCTCGCGCTCGTCCTCGGGCGATAGGCTAAGGATCCAGCGATGGGTGTAACTGTGATGGGCGATCTCATGGCCGCGGCGCAGGATGTCCTCCATCAACGCCGGGCGCTGGTCGACGACGAGGCCGGGGATGAAGAAGGTGGTCTTGATCCCGTAACGATCCAGCAGGTCGAGGATGCGCCCGGTTCCGACCTTCCAGCCATAGGCGCCCTGCGACATCAGGATCGGCCGTTGTGCGTAGGCGGCGTCGCGTGCCGTCCACATCGTTTCGGCATCCAAATCGAAAGTGAGAAAGAGCGGAAAGCCCTTGCTGGTGAGCGGCATGCTGACATTCCTATCCGTCGTCGGATTAGTTGAGACCACTGCGCGCCAAATCAA
>CAMDEB010000436.1 GCA_945893085.1 Rhodoplanes serenus
GGAAGTTCTTCGAACTCTACAACGTCGAGTGGCTCATTGAGAAAAATGGGCTACGCAGCCCGCGCAAAACCCGTCTTGCCTGGGAGCAAGCCAACATGAAGCACGTCGCTTAAATCAAACTTGTGTCCAAAGAACCGGGCGCGGTACAGTGCTTGGCGGGCTGGCCGGGCGGCGCCGAATTGCACATGTAGATGCCTTGCTCGCTGCCGTAGGTGCGGCTGAAATACTGCGCGGTTGCGGCGACCTCGCTGTCGCGCATCCCCGGCTTGACGGCGGCGAAGGCGGCTCGCATCGCGCCGTCCTGCATCCGCGCGCAGTCGCGGATGCGCTCCATCTCCTCGGCGCTCTTGATCGCCTTGATCGCATCGACCAGGTCGGTGGCTTCGACGAAGCGGCTGTTGGAGAAATGTCCGCGCTTGAGATGGTCGACCAGCGCGAACGACATCTGATAGGTCGAAATGAGCCCGATGGTGCCGCCGGCATAGGGCGCGAGCGCCTTGGCGGCGAGCTCCGGATCGTAACCGAAGGAGTAGGGCGCGCAGGCGAAGCTCGGCGTGCCCAGCACCTGCTTGACGCCGCGCAGGATGCCGTTGCCGCCGGGCGGCAGGTCCTGAACCATGCCGAAGCCGCCGTGCATGACGACGGTCATCAGGTCGTCGCGCGGAAACACCACCGTCACCGGATAGCCGTTGGTCGCCGGCATGTCGGTGAAGTATTTGACGTAGCCGCCCATGTGATCGTTGTTGTTCTGCATCAGCAGGACGTCGACGCCCTGCTCGTCCATCGCCGAACGCACCGCTTTCCAGCGCCGCTCCAGCTCCGCGGTCGAGATCGGCACGTTCAAACGTTCGCTGAGCTTGATGGCATTCGTCGCACTGCTCATGTCATCCTCGAGCTTTGCTGGAGCGCGCTGGCCGGCGTGCTGGACCCTTCAGCGGGTTGTAGGCCTTCACGCTCGGCATCTGCTCGCCGACGCGACGCAGCAGGTCGATCAGCATGTTGATCTCCTGGGCCGACAGCCGCTGCAGCATCAGCCGCTCGCGCTCCATCGCGATCGGAAAGATCTTGTCGTGAAACCGGTAGCCCGCCTTGGTGAGATTGAACCGGCGCCGCCGCTGATCGTCGGGATCGTCCGTGCATGAGACGAACTTGAGTTTCTCCAGCACCCGCAGGCTGCGGCTCGCGGCGGCCTTGTCGAGCCCGATCATTTCGCAGATCCGGCTCGCGGTGATGCCGCCTTCGACGGCGAGAGCTGCGACCACCCGCCATTCGATGATGCCGAGCCCGAAATCTTTCAGATGGCGGCGCGACGGGCCGCGTGCGAGGCCGGTCGAAATCGCGGTGAGGAGCGCGGGAACGTAGCGCTCCAGGTTGATCACCTTGCGCGCGCCGTTCCAATTCCAGGCCCTGGTCGATTTCGATGCCGTCATTGCGGACGCCACGCGTTAGCCGGCCTTGCTCCAGCGCTTCTGCCAGGCGGGCAGCACCTCCGGATTCCGGACATAGAGCGGCGGCTTGCCTGCGAGCACGCGGGTGATGCTCTCGATCGCGGCGACCGGGAGCCCTGCGGTGGTCTCCTGGGTGTGGCCGACGATCATCGGCGTCAGGATGGTGCGCGGCAGATCGCGCAGCGGGCTGTCGGGCGGCAGCGGGTAGGTGTCAAATGCGTCCAGCGCCAGCGCGGCGATGCGGCCCGACTTCACCAGTCTGACCAGCGCGGCCTCGTCGACGATGCTGCCGCGGCAGACGTTCACGAACATCGCACCCGGTTTGATCTTCTCCAGACGCTCGGCGTTCAGCATGCCGCGGGTCGACGCATTGAGGTCGACGGCCAGAACGACGATGTCACTGGTGGCAAGGAGGTTGTCGAGCGTCACGATCGTCACGTTGGAGGGGACCGAAGCGGGTTGCCGCCGGACCGCGGCCTGAATCTTGACGCCCCAGTTCTCCAGCTTTGCGGCGATCGACTGGTTGATCTTGCCGAAGCCGATCAGGCCGACGGTCTTGCCGCGGAGCGTGCGGGCGTTCAATTCGGCTTCGTGCGGGCGCGGCAGGTTCTCGCGCAGCACCTTCTGGGTGCGCTGCACGTCGTAGAGCGACATCAGGATCAGCATGATCGCAGCTTCTGCCATGCTGTTGTAATTGTCCGACGTCTGGCCATTGCCGACGACGATGCCGAGCTCGGTCGCGGCGCGCTCGTCGAAGCCTTCGGTGCCGGTGAACGGCGAAATGACCGCGCGCAGCTGCGCCGCCGCCGCCATCAGTTCGCGGGTGCACGGATACATGCCGACCGCGAACAGCACGTCCATGCTGGCCATGGGTGCCGGATTCGCGCGCACCTCGTCGGCGTCGGCAAAGCGGATCACCTTTGCGCCGCGCCGGCGCATCTCCTGCTCGACCGGAACGAGAAGATCGTCGACGAAGGATGGGCCGATCATAACGATTTCGGATGCGCTCACGGGCTGTCCATGTTTGGCGGTAAACGCCATGACCATCAGGGGCTTTCGTTGTGTTGTCAACGCCACGCCGGTTGGTTGTGTTGTCAACCAACCGATCGTCCGTTGATTGACACAATGGGGGAGAGATGAAAGCTTTCGCCCTATTGTGGTGCTGGAAAACCGTGGGCCGGAGCGCGGCATGATCTTCAATCGTCTCGGCCGGACCGGGCTGAAGGTTTCGCGGATCGGCCTCGGGATGATGTCGTATGGCTCGAACCGGTTTCAGTCCTGGGTGCTTCCGTCCGCTGAAGGCGAGCGTTTCGTCAAGCTGGCGCTCGATCGCGGGGTCAATTTCTTCGACACGTCGGACTTCTATTCGCTCGGCCAGAGCGAGGCATGCCTCGGCCGCGCCGCGGCCAAGCTGACCGCGCGCTCGAACGTCGTCATCGCCACCAAGGTTGGGATGCCGGTCGGCCCGCGCCCGAGCGACCGCGGTCTCTCGCGCAAGCACATCATGACGGCGATCGACGCCTCGCTGCGGCGGCTGAAGACCGATTACGTCGATCTCTACCAGCTTCACAATCCCGATCCGGAAACGCCGATCGAGGAGACCATCGAGGCGATGCACGACGTGGTGCGCGCCGGCAAGGCCCGCTACATCGGCGCCTCCAACTATCCGGCCTGGGAGCTTGCGCTGGCGAACCGCACGGCGCAGGTGCGGCATAAGCTCCGTTTCGCCAGCACCCAGGCCGAGTACAATTTGACGTTTCGCGAGGAAGAACGCGAAACCATCCCGATGTGCGCGGCGGAGGGGATCGGCGTCCTGGTCTACAGTCCGCTGGCGCGCGGCTGGCTCGCCGGCAATCGGCTGCGGCCGCGCGGCCTGACCAAGCGCGAGAAGAGCCGGGCTCAAGGCGACATGAAGGCACGGACCAACTACGGCTCCGATCACGACCGGCGCATCGCCGGGCGCCTCGCCGAGGTCGCGGCCAAACGCGACGTGCCGCCGGCGCGCATGGCGCTGGCCTGGCTGCTGGCGCGGCCTGCGGTCAGTTCGATCATCTGCGGCGTGCTGGAACCTTCGCATCTCGACGAGGCGGTGGCGGCCACGGAATTGACACTGAGTGCGCGCGAGATCGCGCTGCTCGAAGAGCTCTATGAGCCGCAGAAATTAAAGGACATCCACGCTCCGATCACCAGATCGGGCGAACGGCCTGCTTGATATAATTTCAAAACCGCGATCCGTTTCTGGGAGGAAACAATGCAACGAAC
>CAMDEB010000437.1 GCA_945893085.1 Rhodoplanes serenus
CTCTCCTATGCGCAGCGCTACGAGGACCTGCACCTGCTGCGCGCGTTCGGCGAGCAGCCGGCGGGCACCTACATCGACATCGGCGCCGGGCACCCGGTCTACGACAACGTCTCGTTCGCGTTCTATCTGCGCGGCTGGAGCGGCATCACCGTCGAGCCCAATCCCTGGCTCGCGGAGTTGAGCGCGGCGGTGCGGCCGCGCGACCGCCGCATCCAGGCGCTGGTCGGCTCAGCGCCGGGCGAGGCGACCTATTATCTGGTCGAGGACTATCACGGGCTCTCGACCACGATCGCCAGCAACGCGCAGGCCGCGCAGCAGGAATACGGCAAGGCCTCGAAGGCCATGCGCATGCCGGTCACGACGCTCGCGGCGCTGTGCGAACTGCACGCGCCGGGCGCGCTCGACTTCCTCAAGATCGACGTCGAAGGCGCCGAACGGGAGGTGCTGCTCGGCGGAGACTGGCGGCGGTTCCGGCCAAGGGTCGTGGTGCTCGAAGCGCTCGCCCCGGTCACCATGGAACCGTCCTGGGACACCTGGGAGAGCCTGCTCACTGGCAACGGCTACCGGTTCGCCCTGTTCGACAGCCTCAACCGCTACTACGTCGCCGAGGAGCACGGCGCGCTGGCCGCGCGGCTCGAAGCCTCCCCGACCACGTTCGATGGTGCGACGCAGTTCCGCAATTTCCGCCCCGCGCTCGACGACCGCTCCCACCCCGATCACGTTCTGGCTCAGCGGCTCGCCGGGACCGACATGGTGCGCCTGCCTTTGCTGTCGGCCGAACAGATCGTGGCGTATCTCGCCGGCGCGGACCTCGACCGGCCTGCATCCGATGCCGACATCGCATCGGCCCACGCGGCGCTGTTCGGCGGCGCCCCCTCACCGGCCTGGATCGCAGACTTGAAACTCTCCCGCGATGCAACAATCGACGAGCTCTATCGCCGCATCATCGACAGCGAGCTGTTCCGGGCGGCTTGCGGCCGGATTTCGGCGAGCACCGCGTGGTAATCAGCCCGTCGCATCCGCAAGTTAGAACCCTTTGGCTTGCAGCTTGCCCTTTGGCTTGCAGCTTGCATACGGCATTGGCTATAGGCTGGACCAAGCAACGACTGCGGGCGGCCGGGGCTCTGCGTCGTTCCCTGCTTGAATCGATCCGTGGCCGCGGCGCGGCCGCGGCGGATAGCGACCCTGAGGGATTGGGCCATGCGTGGCGCGCTCGGTGGTCCGCGCGTGCTGTTACGCCGGCTCCGCGAGGTGATGGCGGAACCGGTCAGCGCGCAGGACCGCCTGGACAAGGTTGTCGTGCTGATTGCCGCCAACATGGTGGCGGAGGTCTGCTCCGTCTACGTGTTGCGCGTCGACGGCACCCTTGAGCTCTACGCCACCGAGGGCCTCAAGCGCGAGGCGGTCCACCAGACCGTGATGCGCCAGGACGAGGGCCTGGTCGGCCTGGTCGCGAGCGAAGCCAACCCGATCAACCTGTCGGACGCGCACAGCCATCCGGCCTTCTCCTACCGGCCGGAAACCGGCGAAGAAATCTATCAGTCGTTCCTCGGCGTGCCGATCCTGCGCACCGGCAACACGCGCGGCGTGCTGGTGGTGCAGAACCGCGCGCGGCGCACCTATTCCGACGAGGAAGAGGAGGCGCTGCAGACCACCGCCATGGTGCTCGCCGAGATGGTCGCTTCCGGCGAGCTGCTGGCGATCGCCAAGCCGGGCGCCGAGCCCGCGATCCGGCGCCAGCTGCATTTCACCGGCTCCGCGCTCGCCGACGGCATCGCGCTTGGCCACGTGGTGCTGCACGAGCCGCGCGTGGTGGTGAAGAACGTCATCGCCGACGACATCCAGAAGGAGTTCAAGCGCCTCGACGAAGCGGTCGCCAAGCTGCGCGCCGATCTCGACGTCATGCTGGAACGCGGCGAGGTCGCCGACGGCGGCGAGCACCGCGAGGTGCTGGAAGCCTATCGCATGTTCGCGCACGACCAGGGCTGGCTGCACCGGCTGCGCGAGGCGGTGATGACCGGCCTGACCGCCGAGGCCGGCGTCGAGCGCGTACAGTCCGACACCCGCGCCCGCATGTTGCGCGCGACCGATCCCTATCTGCGCGAGCGGCTGCACGACCTCGACGACCTCGGCAACCGCCTGATGCGCCAGTTGGTGGGCCAGGACCACGCCCCGCCGCGCGAGCAATTGCCCGACAACGCCATCCTGGTGGCGCGCTCGATGGGCCCGGCGGCGCTGCTCGACTATGACCGCAGGAAACTGCGCGGGCTTGTGCTGGAGGAAGGCGGACCGACCTCGCATGTCGCCATCGTGGCGCGCGCGCTCGGCATCGCGGCGGTCGGTGAGATCGAGAACGCCACTGGCCTGTTCGAGTCCGGCGACGCCGTGATCGTCGACGGCGGCGCCGGCGACGTGCATGTGCGGCCGCCGCCCGATATCGAGAGCGCCTACGGCGAACGGGTGAAGCTAGGCGCCAAGCGCCAGGCGCAGTATCGCGCGCTGCGCGACAAGCCCTGCATCACCAAGGACGGCGTACCGGTCGATCTCATGATCAATGCCGGTTTGCTGGTCGATCTGCCGCACATTGCCGACACCGGCGCCGGCGGCATCGGCCTGTTCCGCACCGAGCTGCAGTTCATGATCGCGACCGCCATGCCGCGGATCAGCGAGCAGCTCTCGCTCTACCGCGCCGTGCTCGACGCCGCCGACGGCAAGCCGGTGACCTTCCGCACCCTCGACATCGGCGGCGACAAGGTGCTGCCCTACATGCGCGAGGAGCCGGAGGAAAATCCGGCGCTCGGCTGGCGCGCCATCCGGCTTGGCCTCGACCGGCCGGGGCTGATGCGCAGCCAGGTGCGCGCGCTGCTGCAGGCCGCGGCCGGCCGCGAGCTCAAGGTGATGTTCCCGATGATCGCCGCGGTCTCCGAATTCGACGAGGCCAAGCTGCTGGTCGAGCGCGAGCTGACCCACCTGCGGCGGCACCGCCACAAGCTGCCCGACCGCGTCGAGGTCGGCGCCATGGTCGAGGTCCCCTCGCTGCTGTTCCAGCTCGACGAGCTGGTCTCGCACGTCGACTTCCTGTCGGTCGGCTCCAACGACCTGGTGCAGTTCCTCTATGCCGCCGACCGCGGCAACAAGCGGGTCGCCGACCGCTTCGATCCGCTGTCGGCGCCGGTGCTGCGCGCGTTCCAGAACATCATCGACAAGGCCCAGGCCGGCGGCAAGCCGGTGACGCTGTGCGGCGAGTTGGCTTCGAAGCCGATCGGCGCGCTGGCGCTGGTCGCGCTCGGCTTTCGTTGTCTGTCGTTGACGCCGTCCGCGCTCGGCGCGGTCAAGGCGATGCTGCTCGATCTCGACACCCAGAAGGCGGCGGCGCTGCTGCGGCCACTGATCGACCATCCGAAGAAAGGCGTCGCCATTCGCGGCGAACTCGAAGCCTTCGCCGCCGCCGAAGGTCTGCAACTGTGACCACGCTGCCGCAGGCGAAGCTCGACGCGCTGATCGTCCGCCAGGCCGGGCTGGAAAACGAGCTGTCGCGCCAGCAGCCGCCGGAAACCTTCGTGAAGCTGTCGCGCGAGTTCGCCGAGCTTGAGCCGGTGGTCACCAAGATCAAAGCCTATCGCAGCGTGGCGGCGGAGCTTGCCGAACTGGATGCGATGATCGCCGATCCCAAAACCGATACGGACATGCGCGACAT
>CAMDEB010000438.1 GCA_945893085.1 Rhodoplanes serenus
ACGTGACGCTCCAGGGATGGCCGCCAGCTAACAACACCGCGCACGACAACAAGCCGATCAGAATTGCGCCGATGATCATCAACCGGCTCGGCCAGATGGCGACGCCGAGACGTCTGCCCCGCGAAATGGCGAACGCAGCCAGCGCGGCCAGCGCGGCCAGCGTCGCGGCGAGACCGCCCCACGGTCCGAGATAATTCTTGGCGAGCACCGGATCGATGCCGCCGAGCGCCATCGCGGCCGGCAGGTGTAGGCTGCCGACGACGCTGCCGACGATGAAGAACGCGAGCGTGATCAGCATGCGGCCCGAGCCGCCGCCCGCCGTATAGAGCGTGCCGGAGCCGCAGGCGTTCGCAAGCTGCATGCCGATGCCGAACACGAAGGCGCCGATCACGAGCGATGGCCCGATCGGCGCGATGGCGCCGCCGAAGCCCGGCACGATCGCCGTCACCGGCACGATGACTATCGCGGCGATGGCGATCAGCAGCAGGCCGCCGAGCAGGCCATCCGGCTGGCCGCGCGTGATGAAGCGGCGCCACGACGCCGTGAAGCTGAACTCGGTCTTGAGGAAGGCGACGCCGAGACCGAAGCCGAGCACGACCAGCGCAGCCGAGGCCCATTGGCCGTCGACCAGCACCAGCGCGACCAGCAGCCCGGCCGCCAGCACTGCGGGCAGAAAGAAAGGCAGGTCGAGCCGCGGCACGCTGGCCGCGCCGGCGGGTTCGGCAGTCGTTGTGCTCATCGTTATGGTCAGCCGTTCGTTGACGGCTCTTTTAGCGCCTTACGAGCCCAGGCCAAGCGCCTTCTTCAGGTCGTCGAGCCGCGTGCGCGCGGACTCGATCGGCCGCCGCGCATCGGCGGTCCACTCAACCATCGAGCCGTCGTAGAGCGTGACATCCTTCTTGCCGAGCAGCTCCGACAGCACGAACCAGTTGGTCGCCGCCCAATGCCCGGTGTTGCAATAGCTCACCACGGGGCCGGCCGGCAGCCTGGCGGCGATCGCGGCCAGCTCCGACTTCGAGCGCAGCCGGTTGGACGCCGGATCGTAGAACGTGGCGCTGTCGAGATTGACCGCGCGCGGAATGTGTCCATAGGCCTTGGCGGCGGGCGCCTTCTCCTTGCCGGCGAAGAAACTCGCGGGCCGGCCGTCGAGCAGCGTCGCGCCGCCGGACTGCTGGAGCTTTTCGACCTCGGTGACCTCCGCGAGCGAACCCTTGTCGAGGGTCGCGGTGAAGATCTTCGCCTGAGGGCGGTTGACGCCGGTCTCGAACGGATTGGCGGCATCGGCCTTCCAGGCTGCAAAGCCGCCATCGAGGATCGACACGCTGGGATGGCCCGCCACCTTGAGCGTCCAGTAGACGCGGGCCGCCGAACCGAAATCGGTCGCATGCACGCCGGCCGGAACGACGATGACGTGGTTGTCCTCATCGATGCCGGTTTCACCGATCAGCTTTTCGAGCTCGGCCGTGGTCGGCAACATGAACGGCACGCCGTTGCGCGTCACGCGCCAGCCGGCCTTGTCGTAATCGCTGTGCACGGCGCCCGGGATGTGGCCTTTGGTATAGGCCTCGACGCCGCCGCCATCGATCGCCGAGCGGATGTCGAGCACCACCACCGAGGGGTCGGCGAGATGCTCCTTGAGCCACTGCGCCGAAACCAGAGGCGAGACCGATCCGGCCATCGCCGGTATGGCCATACTGCATGCCAGAACCGCAGCGGTGAGCGTGCGCCTCAAGACGGCTGCGACGGCGCTCGGCATGACGGCCACTCCTCTTCACGACGGGTTGGGTCATTAAATAGAATTTTATTCTGAAAATAGACAGGTAGAGTCGATAAAAAGGATTGTTATTCTAATTTATTGCGTCATTGCAGATGAGATCATCTCTTTTTAGCCCCTTCCTGAGCATGGCGCCGTGACCTTGCGACACTCTTTCTGTATCCGTTCCGGCCGCCGCCCATGGCAGAAGTCGGACGCACGCGATAAATCCGCATCGCCGCGCGGCTTTGCGTGCTGGCCTCGCCGAATGCTAACTCACCGATCCATAGACCGACGCGCCGAACGACACGTTCGGCAGCACAAGCAAAAAACCCAGGGAGCTCTTTGACATGCCCTCGCAAATCACCCGCCCAGAAACTCGCCGATCGCAGATCTGGTTCCGCACCGCGACCACGGTCGCGTGCTCCGCGGCGCTGCTCGCTCTGACAGCTTCGACACCGGCACAGGCCGAGCCGGGCTATCCGAACAAGCCGGTTCGCATCTTCGTTCCCTACGGGCCGGGCGGCGTCGGCGATCTCACCATGCGGCTGCTGGCGCAGAAGCTCAGCGAGCAGACCAAACAGCAGTTCGTGATCGAGAACCGTCCAGGCGCCGGCGGCGTTCTCGCCGCGAAGGGCGTCCTCGATTCGCCGGCCGACGGCTACACGCTGGGCGTGACTGGGAACGGGTCGGCGATCAGCATGTCGCTGTTCAAGGTGCGCCCTTACAATATGCTCACCGACTTCACCCAGGTGTCGGTCGCGGCATCATTTGAAATGCTGCTGGCTGTCAAAGGGAATTCGCCACTCAAGACGCCGAAGGACGTGGTCGAGGCCGCCAAGAAAAATCCAGGCAAGCTCAACTTCGGCGCCATCAACCCCGGCAGCACGCAAAATCTGTCGGCGCATCTGTTCAAGCAGATCACCGGCGCCGACGTCCAGATCGTCACCTACCGGACCACGCCCGAATTGATCACCGGCATCCTGCGCGGCGACATCGACGTCGGGTTCGATTTCTACGCCGCCTATCAGGGCGCGATCGCCGACAAGCAGCTTCGCATCATCGCAACCTCGGGCGAGGCGCGGAACTCGTTGCTGCTGGACGTTCCGACCGCGAGGGAGGCCGGATTCCCCGACTACATCGTGACCAGCTGGAATGCGCTCGCGGCACCCGCGGGGCTGCCCGCGGACGTGCTCAAGACTCTCAATGCAGCCATCAACAAGGCCCTTGCCGATCCCGGCCTCCAGGAGAAGGCCAAGCGGCTCGGGATGGACGCCCGCGGCAGCACCCCGGAGGAGATGCGCGCCCGGATGGCGAGCGACATCGAGAAGTGGGCGGCGGTGATCGAGAAAGCCGGGATCGAGAAGCAATAGCGGAGACGTAACGGACGGGCCGTGCGGCGGTGACGCCGGCGCACGGCCCGCGCATTTCGTGCTGACAATATCTGGCGTTCTGGGAATTGGGTCAGAAGGAGTGATGGAAGATGGCCGCTCAGCCACGGCTGAAGATCGCGATTGCCACTTACGGGCACACCAAGGCCGTCAAGACCGGCGAGGTCCCGATCAAAGGCATCGATCCCGATTTTGTTGAGGTCACGCCAATCATCGGCGCGTTCCGCCGCATGGTGCGCAATGTCGAGTTCGACGTCTGCGAGATGGCGCCGACGACTTACATGATCGCCCGCGCGCTCGGCGCGCCTTTCATCGCCCTGCCGGTCTTCATCATGCGGCGCTTCCATCATGGCGGCTTCGTCGTGCGTCCGGATTCCGGGATCAAGGAGCCGAAGGACCTCGAGGGCAAGAAGGTCGGCGTCCGCGCCTATTCGGTGACGACCGGCGTCTGGACGCGCGGCATCTTCGTCAACGAATATGGCCTCGACTCCTCCAAGGTCACCTGGGTCGTCGACGACGAGGAGCCCGTCACCACGCTCAAGCTGCC
>CAMDEB010000439.1 GCA_945893085.1 Rhodoplanes serenus
GCGGAGAGCTTACCATCCGTCATCGCCGCTGCCAGTGCTCCGGAACCGCGCCCGTGCGGCGCGCGTTATGGAGCGGTGCAGGAGCAGGCCATGGCTGTCCCCTCCCGGTCCGACACCGGCGAGCGAAGCAAACGGACCCCGAGCCGGAAGGCTCCGTTGCCGATCGATGGACGGGTGCGCAACGCGTCCCGGCTGACGCTCGCGCTGCTCCTGGTCGCCCTTTCGCTCTGGGTGGCGTGGGACTTCCTGGCGCCGATCGGCTGGGCGGTGGTGATCGCGATCACGACATGGCCGCTCTATCTCCGCTTCTCGTCGATGATCGCCGGCGGACGCGCCGCCTCGCTCGCGCCGCTGCTGTTCACCCTGATCACCGGTGTCGTGCTGTTCGTGCCGATCCTGCTGACGGTGCACCAGGTCGCGCAGGACGGCGCCGCCATCGCCGCGTCGCTCAACCATTATCGTACCAACGGCGTTCCGGTGCCGGACTGGATGCAGCACGTTCCAGTGCTCGGCCGGCACGCCGCGCGATGGTGGAGCGTCAATCTCGCCGATGCCAAGGCGGCCGCGGAATGGCTCGGCAGTGCCGACACCAAGAACGACGCGGCGATGACGCGCGCGCTCGGCAGCCAGGTGCTGCACCGGACGTTCTTGTTCGTGGTGGCGATGATCGCGCTGTTCGTGCTGCTGCGGAACGGCGCCTGGATGGCCAACCGCATGCTGGAAACCGCCGACCGGCTGCTCGGCGACCCGGGCGAGCGGCTTGCCAGCAAGATGGTCGATGCGGTCCGCGGCACCGTCGGCGGAACGGTGGCGGTGGCGGTGGTGGAAGGCGCCATCATCGGCGCCGCCTATGTTGTCGCCGGCGTGCCGAATGCGATGCTGCTGATGGTTCTCACCATGGCGTTTGCCATGCTGCCGCTCGGTGCGTGGGCGATATTCACCCTGGCGTCGGTGCTCCTGGTGTTGCAGGGCGGCAGTGCGCTTGCCGCTGCCGGCGTGTTTGGATTCGGAGCGATCGTGATGCTGATCGGCGACACCTTCGTCTGGCCGAAGATCGTCGGCGATGCGGCCCGCATGCCGTTCCTGGCGGCGCTGATCGGCATCTTCGGCGGGGCGCAGGCATTCGGGCTGATCGGATTGTTTCTCGGCCCGGTGATCCTGGCGGCGCTGCTCTCGGTGTGGCGCGACTGGCTGGTGCCGCAGAACTGACCGTTATCGGAAGAACACGTCCATCACGCCCTGCCGGGTCAGTTCGAGACCGAGCAGGAGCACCAGCACGTTGGTGATCTGATAGAACAGCTTCTCGGGCGTGACGCGCACCAGATAGACGCCGAGATAGTTGGCCGCGATCGCCAGCGGGAACAGCACCAGCGAGGTCGCAAAGCCTTCGGTGGAGAACTGGCCGAGCGCGGCATAGGGCACGATCTTCATCGCATTGGCCGCAGCGAAGAACATCACCGTGGTGCCGACGTAGAGCATCTTCTCCATCCGCTGCGGCAGCACGAAGGCGTAGTAGGGCGGGGCGCCGATCTGGATCAACGTCGTGGTGAAGCCGGACAGCGCGCCCCAGAACACGCCGTGCGATGCGCGCGGCCGCGGCGGCTCGCCGGGGAGCCAGTGCCGGAACACGGCATAAGCGACGAAGCCGAGCGCGATCAGCCCGACCACGAGCCGCACCGCGCCGTCCGACACGTAGGCCGCGAGCAGCCAAGCGGCGCCAACGCCGATCACGGCGCCGGGCAGCAGCACCTTGAGGTTCCACGGATCCCAAACGCGGCGATAGATCCAGGCCGAGAACGCGTCCTGGATCAGCAGGATCGGCAGCAGGATCGCGGCCGCCTGCAACGGCGGCAGCATCAGCGCCAGCAGCGGCCCCGAGACCATGCCGAGACCGGAGAAGCCGCCCTTGGAGAGGCCGAGGAAGATCACCGCCGGCACGGCCAGGACATAGAACAGCGGGTCGGTGATCAGGGTCATGGGATGCGGGGGGAGGAGGTGCGAGGTCGGGGGAGTTAGAGCGGAGAACGCACCGCCGCGCCACCCGTTTTCCGGCATGGCTGTGTCTTGTTCACCTGTCATCGCCGGGCTTGACCCGGCGATCCATCTTTTTGCGAAAAGCCATGGACCCCCGGGTCAAGCCCGGGGGTGACAATGATGGATGAGGCAGCTAGCCGCGCCACATCTCCACCAGCGAGCCGCGGATCAACTCCAGCGCGATGAAGAACATCAGCACATAGGCGATGCGGAAGAACAGTTCGGGCGGCGTGCGGCGCACCAGCCAGATGCCGGCGTAGTTCGCGATCACCGCGACCGGCAGCAGCGCCGCGCCGACCAGCAGATTGTGCCACGTCAGATAGCCGAGATCGGCCAGCGCGGGAATCTTGATCAGGTTGCTCGAGGCGAACAGCATGGTGACGGTGCCGACATAGGTCAGCTTGTCGAGCCGCTGCGGCAAGAGATGCATCTGCCACGCCGGTCCGCCGGCGTTCGCAAGCATGGTGGTGAAGCCGCCGATGATGCCGAAGATCACGCCGGTCGCGAGGCTCGGATTGGGGATGTAGCGCTCGAAGCGCGCGCTGAGCCAGTGCCGCACCACGAACAGCGCGGCGATGATGCCGATCGCCAGCCGGATGTGGGCCGAGGTCAGCGCGCCGGCCATCAGCCAGGCCGCCACGATGCCGATCGTCATGCTCGGGATCATGATGCCCAGGTTCCAGCCGCTCCAGTCGCGCCGGTAGCTCCAGACCGTGAGCATGTCCTGCGCCAGCGCGGTCGGCAGGATGATGGCGGCGGCCTGCAGCGGCGGCACGAACAGCGACATCAGCGGCAGCGCGATGACGCCGAGCCCGAAGAAGCCGCCCTTCGACAGCCCGAGCAGGGTGACGCCAAGCAGCGCGACGGCGACGAAAAGCGGGTCGGAGAGGAGTTGCATGAGGCTCGGATGATGGCAGGGCGGGCGGTGGCATAAGAACGCACGGACAAGAGTCGCGCCACAGCGATTTAAGCAGGGCTCTTACCCCGTCATGGCCGGGCTTGTCACCGCAAGTCGGGTTTACCCGACTTGCGGCATCCGGACCCGGAAGTCGGGCAAGCCCGACTTCCGCTGCCATCCACGCCTTGGCGGCAAAGTGAGAAAGGCGTGGATGCCCGGCACAAGGCCGGGCATGACGGCGGTGTAGGGTTTCCGACCTTGCAAAACACGCGCGCCCGCCCACAATCGGCGGCGGAGGAAACGCCCATGGACGCCCGCACCAGCCGCTACCCGGAAGTCTACGCGCGCTGGCAGCGCGACCCGCAGGGCTTTTGGGGTGAGGCCGCGGCCGACATCGACTGGATCGAGCCGGCGCAGGCGGTGTTCGATCCGAACTCCGGCGTCTATGGCCGCTGGTTCGCCGGCGCTGTCTGCAACACCTGCTGGAACGCGCTCGACCGCCATGTCGCGAACGGCCGCGGCAGCCAGGCGGCGCTGATCTACGATTCGCCGGTCACCGGCACCAAGCGCACGCTCACCTATACCGAGCTGCTCTCCGAGGTGCGCGTGCTCGCAGCCGTGCTGCGCGATTTCGGCGTGGCTAAGGGCGACCGCGTCATCCTCTATATGCCGATGGTGCCGGAGGCGGTGGTCGCGATGCTGGCCTGCGCGCGGATCGGCGCGATCCATTCG
>CAMDEB010000440.1 GCA_945893085.1 Rhodoplanes serenus
CGCGGCGCCGCGCGGCGCCGCGCGACAACGCGAGGGCAAACTTCGCGCGATGCTGACCGCTCTTGAGGAAGCGGAAACCGTCGCCGAGCTTGAAACGATCCCGGGTTGGCGGCTGCATCCCTTGAAAGGCGATCGCAGGGGAGTCTGGAGCCTGACCGTGAAGGGAAACTACAGGCTCACGTTCAAGGTTGAACGGTCCCTGGTCAGCGAAATCGACCTCGAAGATTATCACTGAGGAATGGATATGCCGATGAAGAGCCCCTCCCATCCAGGCGAGGTCTTTTATAGGGGGGTGCTGGAGCCTCTCGACATCAGCGTGGCCGAGGCCGCTCGTGTTCTCGGCGTGCGCCGCGCTACGTTGTCTGCGGTGGTAAACGGCAGGGCTGCCCTATCTCCAGACTTGGCGCTTCGGATCGAGAAGGCGTTTGGACCGAAGGTCGACTTGATGCTGCGCATCCAGGCGGCCTACGACGCCGTCGCGGTGCGCAAGCTCGCCGCGCGGATCAAGGTCAAACGCTATGTCACCAAAGCCGCCTGAAGCCCCCAAAGCGTGACTGCCGGGCTTGTCCCGGACGCCTGTTGATCCTAGAAGCATCACCGGAAAACGAAGGGCCGAAAGCCGGCCGAGTAGGGGTAAGAACCATGCGTGTTTACTACGACCGCGACGCCGACCTGAACCTGATCAAGGGCAAGAAGGTCGCCGTCATCGGCTACGGCAGCCAGGGCCACGCCCATGCGCTCAACCTGCGCGACTCCGGCGTCAAGGACGTCGCGGTGGCGCTCCGCAAGGGCTCCCAGGGCGTCAAGAAGGCCGAGGGCGAGAAGCTCAAGGTCATGGAGGTCGCCGAGGCCGCCAAGTGGGCCGACGTGATGATGATGCTCACCCCCGACGAGCTGCAGGGCGACATCTACCGCGAGCATCTCCAAGCCAACATGAAGGACGGCGCGGCGCTGATGTTCGCGCACGGCCTCAACGTGCACTTCAACCTGATCGAGCCGCGCGCCGACCTCGACGTGCTGATGATCGCGCCCAAAGGCCCCGGCCACACCGTGCGCTCGGAGTACCAGCGCGGCGCCGGCGTGCCGTGCCTGGTCGCGATCCACAAGGATTCGTCCGGCAATGCCCACGACCTCGGGCTGTCCTACGCCTCGGCGATCGGCGGCGGCCGCGCCGGCATCATCGAGACCACGTTCAAGGAAGAGTGCGAGACCGACCTGTTCGGCGAGCAGGCGGTGCTGTGCGGCGGCCTGGTCGAGCTGATCAAGGCCGGCTACGAGACGCTGTGCGAGGCCGGCTACGCGCCGGAGATGGCCTACTTCGAGTGCCTGCACGAGGTGAAGCTGATCGTCGACCTGATCTACGAAGGCGGCATCGCCAACATGAACTACTCGATCTCCAACACCGCGGAATACGGCGAATACGTTTCCGGCCCGCGCATCGTCAACGCCGAGACCAAGGCGGAGATGAAGCGCATCCTCAAGGACATCCAGTCCGGCAAGTTCACCCGCGACTGGATGCTGGAGAACAAGGTCAACCAGACCTCGTTCAAGGCGACCCGCGCCAAGCTGGCCGAGCACGACATCGAGAAGGTCGGCGCCAAGCTCCGCGAGATGATGCCCTGGATCAAGCAGCGGGCGCTGGTGGACAAGGCCCGGAACTGATCGGCGTAAGAGCTGGCACCGCTCCATCCGCCGTCATGCCCGGCCTTGTGCCGGGCATCCACGCCTTGCTTTGCCCAAGGAAGACGTGGATGGCCGGGACATAGGCGAGCGAAGCGACGCCGTCTGCGACGGCTATGACGGAGTGGGAACCGCGCCGCTCGCCTCAATTGTCGGGCTCGCAACACCCTTGTCATGACACCTTTATTACAGAATGATGACGCCGGTCCGCCGCCGGTTGCGTAACGTCCTTAGTCCGGGCGCGGCACTCGAAACATGCCGCCCGCATTCGCATTTCTCAGCCGACCCTTCGCCGCCGCCAAGCCGGGCGGAAGCCGCCGCCTGGCCTGGGCGGTGCTGGCCGTACTGCATCTCGCGGCCGCCGCCATCCTGGTCTGGTCGGAGGTCGACCTGGAGTCGCGGGTTGCCTTCATCCTGACCTGGGGCCTGCTCAACTTCGTCTGGCTCGTGCCGTTGCGCCGGCCGATGGTCGCGGCGGCGCTGACGCTGACGCTGATGGCGATCCTGATCCTGCTGTCGCGCTTCAAGCAAGACGTCGTGCTGATGACCGCCAATTTCCTCGACATCATCATCATCGACTCCGACACCGTTGCATTTCTGTTCATGGTCTTTCCCAACCTGACCTGGATGGTCGCTGCCGCGGCTGCGGCGTTGCTGCCGGCCCTCGCGCTGCTGTGGTGGTTCGATCCGTTCCGTGTGCGGCTGCGCGTCTCGTTGCTGGGTGGCGTCATTTGCCTCGCAGGACTGACCGGAGTGGCGCTCTCGGTGCCGAACGATCTCTATACGGATTTCGACCCCGCCAACTACGTGTCGAAATTCGCCCGCACCGGCGTCACCGGCGTCGTGGATCTCTATACGCGCGGCTATCTCGAATCCGACGCCACCGTGGCCGAGCGGCTGGGCGCGGCGGCCGGTACTTGCGCTCCCGCCGCGCGGCCGCCGCACATCGTCATGCTGTTCGACGAGGGCAGCTTCGACATTACCCGGGTGCCGGGCATCAAGGCCTGGCCCGGGTACCAGGAGCACTTCCGCTCGTTCGACGGCAAGTCGCGGGCGCTGCTGGTCGAAGGCGCGGGGGGCCCGAGCTGGTACACCGAATACAACGTGCTGACCGGTCTCTCGGTGCGTTCCTATGGCCGCTTCGCCGATTATGTGACCCGCATCGCCGCCGACCGGGTCGAGCGCGGTCTGCCGCGGGCGCTCGCGCGCTGCGGTTATAAGACCTTCAGCCTCTATCCGATGTACGGCTCGTTCGCCGGTGCACGCCAGTTCCAGCAGACCACCGGCATCGAACGCTTCCTCGATGCCAAGGACCTCGGCGCCCGCGGCATCGAGCCCGACAGCTTCTACTACGACGCCGCGGTGCGCATGATCGCCCGCGAACGCGGCGAGAAGCCGCTGTTCCTGTTCGTCTATACCGCGTTGAATCACTTCCCCTGGAACTTCCGGGTCCGCCGCGAGCTCACCCCGGATTGGCGCGAGACGGGCAACGTGTTCGAGGTCGATGAGTACCTGCGCCGGCAGTCGATGAGCGTGCGCGACTATGGCGCGTTCATCGAGCGGTTGAAACGCGAGTTCCCCGATGAACCGATCCTCATCGTCCGTTTTGGCGATCACCAGCCGAGCTTCGCCAAGTACCTGTTCGATCCTAAGCTTGACGATGCAGTGCTGTCGCGCCGAATCGCGGAGTCCGATCCGCGTTTTCTCACGACCTACTACGCGATCGAAGGGGTGAACTTCCGTCCGGTCGATCTGTCCTCGGCGCTCGACGTGCTGGATGCGCCCTATCTGCCGATCGCCGTTCTGGAGGCGGCGGGGTTGCCGCTTGACCCCTCGTTCGTGGAGCAGAAACGGATTCTGCGGCGCTGCCACGGGCTGTTCTATCGCTGCGGCGATGGGGCGGAGGCGCGGCGCTTCAATCGGCTGCTGATCGATGCCGGCCTGATCAAGCGGCTC
>CAMDEB010000441.1 GCA_945893085.1 Rhodoplanes serenus
GGGGCGCGAGCGAAGCTCGCGAGCCCGGAATCCAGCAGGAAAACCACCACAGCGAAACGTCTCTGGATTCCGGGCTCGCGCCTGCGGCGCGCCCCGGAATGACAGCTATCCTACTGCTCGAGGATCAGCCGGCCCCGGTCGTGCGAGAATTTCACCCGCGAGAGAAACGACATGCCGAGCAGGTTCACACCCAGCGACGAGTCGGGCATCACATGGGCCCGGACGTCGCGCACCGTGATGCCGTTGACCTCGACCCGGCTCAGCATCACCGGCGCGACCTTGGCGATGCCGTTGGCGGTCTGGGTGCGGCCGGTGTAGTCGCTCGGCTTCGGGAAGATGCCGAGACGGGCCGCCGAGCTTTCACGCAACGCAATCGTCGAGGCCCCGGTGTCGACCATCAGGTCCAATGGCCGTCCGTCGACGCGAGCCTCAACCTGGAAGTGCCCCAGGCGGTCGCCCTGCAGCGTGACGGTGCGGCTGCTGGTGGAAGCTGCCGGTTGCGGGATCGAACGCGGGGCAGCAAGAGATGCGGCCTGCGTCGCCACCGCCGCGGAGGTGTCCGGCTTGGTGAAGGCCTTGCTGATTTCGCGCGAAAGCCCCACGCAAACCACGGCCACGAAAATGAGAAAGGCGAGAACTGCTCGCATGGTCCGACCCCGGCGTTACGGCCCATCACACCATGCGGCACCCCAAGGAGATGCTAACGCCCCGGTCCTTTTCCGGCGAAGGTGAGTGGTCGCTTGACTGGATCGCGACAATTTTAGCGATCGGCCCAATTCTCAGGTCCCGCGCGGCTTGGCGCGGCGGGTGGCGGGCGCCTTTAGCGGATCGTCCGGCCAAGGGTGCTTGGGATAGCGGCCGCGCATCTCGGCCTTCACCGCGGCGTAGCTGCCGCGCCAGAAGCCCGGCAGGTCGCGCGTCACCTGCACCGGCCGGTGCGCCGGCGAGAGCAGCTCGACGACCAGGGGGACCCGGCCGCCGGCAATGCTGGGATGGCGGTCGAGGCCGAACAGCTCCTGCACCCGGATCGACAGCTTCGGCCCCTCCTCCGCCTCGTAGTCGATCGGCAGCGACGAACCCGACGGCGCGGTGAAATGCGTCGGCGCCTCGGCGTCGAGACGGCGCTTCATGTCCCAGGGCAATAGCGCGTGGAGCGCAGTCGACAGCTCGTCTGCGGAAATCCCGGCGAGCGCGGTCTTGTCGGCTGCGAGCGGCAACAGCCAGTCGGAAGCGCTCGCGGCGAGCGCTGCGTCGGACAGGTAGGGCCATGGCTCACCCCCCAAGTCGGCTTTAGCCGACTTGGGCACTACCAACTGCCGATCTCGGGTAAACCCGAGATCGGCGGCGCGGCGCAGGAACGTCACCCGGTCGCGCCATTGCTGCAGCGGCTTGCTCCACGGCAGGCGATGCAGGCCGAGGCGGACGATGCCGTCGGCGAGCTTCTGCGCCGCATCGGGGCCAGGCGCGACCGGCATGTTTTGTTCGGCCAGCGCCACCGCGCCGAGGCGGCGGCTGCGCCGGCCGCGCAGGCTGGCCGACGCCGCATCGAAGGAAATCTCCTCGCGGCTTTCGATGCGGTCGGCGAAGCGCGTTTCGATTTCGCTCAACGATATCGGCGCGGCCAGCAGCACGCGCCCCTGCGCCGCGCTGCCGGAAATTTCCGCGACCGCGAGGAATGTCTCGCGCGACAGCGGCGACGCCGCATCGACGTTGGCGCCGCGTCCGTTCGCCAGCAGGAACGCGCCGCCGCCGCCGCGGCTCTTGGCGATGCGGTCGGGATAGGCGAGCGCGAGGATCGAACCGACGCTGGCTTCGCCTCGCGCTTTCGTTTGTCCTTCGACTTCGTCTGCCCACCGCTTCGCCATCCGCCGGGCGTCCTCGCCACGGCGCGAGCGGTCGCGGCGGAACTGATCGAGGCGATGGCCGAGATCGACAGAGTCGCCGCCGAGCCCGCGCTCGGCGAGGATCGCGGCGATGTCGGCGGCCAGCGCACCGGCGCCTTCGGCCGCAGCATCCACCACCATGCGCGCCAGCCGCGGCGGCAGCGGCAGCCGGCGCAGCTTGCGGCCTTCGTCGGTGATGCGTCCCTGGGCATCGATCGCGCCAAGCTCGGTCAAAAGATTTTTCGCTTCTGTCAGCGCGCCATGCGGCGGCGGATCGAGAAACGCGAGCGCTCCCGGATCGCTCGCGCCCCATTGCGCGAGTTCGAGCAGTATGCCGGACAGATCGGCGGCGAGGATTTCCGGCCGCGCGTAGGGCTCGAGCGACGCGGTCGGCGGCTCGTCCCACAGCCGGTAGCAGACGCCGGGCTCGGTGCGGCCGGCGCGGCCGCGGCGCTGATCGGCGGCGGCGCGCGACACCCGCACGGTTTCCAATCGCGTCAGGCCGACGTCCGGCTCGTAGCGCGGCACCCGCGCCAGCCCGCTGTCGACGACGATGCGCACGCCTTCGATGGTGAGCGAGGTTTCGGCGATCGAGGTCGCCAGCACCACCTTGCGCCGGCCCGGCGGCGACGGCGAAATCGCGCGGTCCTGGGTCTGGGCGTCGAGCGCGCCGTAGAGCGTCACCACGTCGACCGCGGGATCGGACACGCGCTCCTTGAGCATGGTCTCGGTGCGGCGAATCTCGGCGGCGCCGGGGAGAAACGCCAGCACCGAACCGGGATCGGCGCGCAACGCCCGCAGCACGGCATCGGCGACCTGCTGCTCGATGTGAGCGCGCGCGTCGCGTCCGAGATGGCGGGTTTCGACCGGGAATGCCCGGCCCGCGCTTTCGACCACCGCCGCGTCGCCGAGCAGCCTCGCCACGCGCGCGCCGTCAAGCGTCGCCGACATCACCAGCAGCTTGAGGTCCTCGCACAGCCCCTGCTGCACGTCGCGGGCGAGCGCCAGCCCTAGGTCGGCATCGAGCGAGCGCTCGTGGAATTCGTCGAACAGCACCGCGGCGACGCCTTCCAGCGAAGGATCGTCGAGAATGAGCCGCGTGAACACGCCTTCGGTGATGACCTCGATGCGGGTCTTGCGCGAGACCTTGGAACCGAACCGCACGCGCAGCCCGACCGTCTCGCCTACGCTCTCACCGAGGGTCGCTGCCATCCGCTCGGCCGCCGCGCGCGCGGCCAGCCGCCGCGGTTCCAGCACCAGGATTTTCTTGGCCGCCGCCCACGGCTCGTCGATCAGCACCAACGGCACGCGCGTGGTCTTGCCGGCGCCGGGCGGCGCGACCAGTACGGCTGCGTGGCTGTTGTTCAATACGGAGATGAGCTCGGGCAGCGCCGCGTCGATCGGCAGGGCGGTGTCGAAGGAACGCACCGCGCTCACGCGCCCGTTTTCGGCCGCCCGACACTCTCGTAGATGAAGCCGCGCTGCGCCATCTCGTCCGGCCGGTAGATGTTGCGGAGATCGACCACGACCGGAGATGCCGCCATCGCCTGCTTCATCCGGTCGAGATCGAGCGCCCGAAACTGCTCCCACTCGGTGACGATGACCAGCGCATGGGCCCGCTCGGCGCACTCGTAGGGACCCTCGCAATAGGTCACGTTCGACAGCACCAGCTTCGCCTGCTCCATGCCGACCGGATCGTAGGCCCGCACCGTCGCGCCCATGTC
>CAMDEB010000442.1 GCA_945893085.1 Rhodoplanes serenus
GGTCCAATTGAGGATGTGGTCGTAATGCGCGTGGGTCAGCAGCAGGTCGGTGACGTCCTCGGGCTTAAGCCCGCGCTCCTTCAGCTTCTCGATCAAAAGGCGGCGCACGCCCATGCCGCCGGTGTCGATCAGCGCCACCCGGCCGTGGCCACGCAGCAGCACGATGGTGCTCCAGCCGAGTCCGCCGTGGCAGACGGTCTTGCCGGGATAGCCGACCACCATCACGTCGATGTCGTAGCCGCTCACGGGCGCTTCGAATTTCATCTGCGTCCTCGGTTGCCGATCGGCCGGTCCGACACCACGAGCGGCTGGACGCCGGCCTTGTTCGCCTCGTCCTGCAAGGCCGCCACCTCGCCCGCGCTGTAGGGGATGCCGGACTTGCGCCGCTCCGCCTCGTAGCGGTCTTCGGGCTCGCCTGGCAACAGGATGTCGAGCGTGCCTTCGGCCTTGGGCGCCGAGCGGACGCGCTCGATCAGCGTATCCATCCGCGCGCGGTATTGATCTTCGGTCACGAACAGATTGGGCCGCATGGCCAGGAAGAAGTGGCCGACGTTCTGCGGCCGGTCGAACGCCTTGTACTGGTCGCCGACGTCGCCGCCGAAATTGGCGCCAGAGATCACGCCGCCGAAGATATCCATGAACAGCGAGATGCCCGAACCCTTGTGCTCGCCGATCGGCAGCACGACGCCGCTGAGCGCGGCGGTCGCGTCGGTGGTCGGCCGGCCCTCCGCGTCGAGCGCGTAGCCGAGCGGGATTTTCTCGCCGCGCCGTTCGGCCTTGCGGATTTTCCCGCGGGCTGCGACCGCAGGCGACATGTCGAGGATGACCGGGCGGTGTTTCCCGGCCGGCGCCGCCATGCAGAACGGGTTGGTGCCAAGCATCATCGCCTTGCCGCCCCACGGCGGCATCGCCGGCGAGGCGTTGGAGAACACCATCGCCATCATGCCGGCCTCGACCGCGGGGATCGCATAGGTCGCCGCCATGCCGAAATGCGTCGAGCCGCGCACCGAAACGATGCCGATGCCGAATTCGCGCGCCATGTCGATCGCCTCTTCCATCGCCCGCTTGCCGACGATGAAGCCGAATCCGTTCTGGCCGTCGAGCGAGGCGGCGACCGGCGTCACGCGCTTGGGTTCGAGGATCGGCTTCGCGTTGATCAGCCCGGCGCGCACCCGCTGCAGATAGCCCGGAATGCGGCAGAGTCCGTGGGTGTCGACGCCGCGCAGATCGGCATGCACCAGGCCGGAGGCGACCACCGCCGCATCGTCGTCGGACAGCCCGTGCGCGCGCAGCAGCGAGCGGGCGAACGCATCCGCCGCCATGGCGCTGGCATAGACCCGGTCGGCCTGCCTGGTCGACGCATCGGGCATCAGAGCTTGATGTCCTTCACCAGCTTCGCCTTCTCGGCCGACGCGCTGACCAAAAAGCCGATGTCGGTCCCGGTCGAGACATAGCGCGCGCCCAGGCGGACGTACTCGGCGATCAGATCCGGCCGGCTCGCAAGTCCGCCGACGCCGCAGTGCTTGCCATGCTTGCGGCAGGCTTCGATGACGCGCGAATAGACCTCGCGCACCTTCGGATGATCGTATTGGCCCGGTAGGCCGCAATCGGCGAGATAGTCGTTCAGTCCGATCAGCACGACATCCACGCCCTCGACCGCGATGATCTCCTCCGCATGGTCGACGGCTTCCTTTGACTCGAATTGCACGATCACCATCGTGGCGTCGTTGACCGCCGCCATGGCCTCCGCGGCCGGGAACGAGCGATAGTGAAGATGCGGCAAAGGCGCGACGTTGCCGCGCTCGCCGGCCGGCGGGAATTTCGCCGCCTTGACGACCTCGCGCGCTTCCGCGGCCGAGCGGACGCCCGGCGCGATGACACCAAGGGCGCCTGCGTCGAGGATGCGCCCGATGTATTCCGGCGTGTTGGCCGGCACCCGCACGGCGCACATCACGCCCAATTCCAGGCAGGCCAGGCAAATTTGCCCGGTGGCGTCGATCGTGAGCGGGGAGTGCTCCAGGTCGATGTAGAGCATGTCGAATCCGGCCGTCTTGGCGATGCGGGCGATCTCGATGGTGCGGATCAGCCGCACGGTCATCGAGGCCACGACCTCGCCGCGCGCCAGCTTTTCCTTGACGTTGTTCCGCAGAATATCGCTGGCTTGCACGGCGTTCCTCGATTGGCGTTGCTTATGGGCCGGAGTTATACTGTTTTTTGATCGGCACGGACCTATCCCCGTCATGCCCGGCCTTGTGCCGGGCATCCACGTCTTGCTTGGTTGGGAGCCAAGGCGTGGATGGCCGGGACATAGGCGAGCGAAGCGACGCCGTCCTTCGGACGGCTATGCCCGGCCATGACGGCGCAGGCGAGCAGCAGGGACTATCCATGAACTACGCAACCGACTTCAAGTCGCTCAAGGACCAGATTTCCCCCGAGGAGTGGCAGGCGCGTGTCGAACTCGCCGCCTGCTACCGGCTGGTCGACCAGTATGAGATGACCGACCTGATCTACAACCACATCACCTCGCGGATTCCGGGGACCGAGCACCTGCTGATCAACCTCTACGGGCTGCTCTACAAGGAGATCACAGCCTCGAGCCTGGTGAAGATCGACGTCGAGGGCAACATCCTTGCCAAGCCCGACACCGACTACGGCATCAACAAGTCGGGCTACGTGATCCACGGCGCGATCCACAAGGCGCGGCCGGAGGTCAAATGCGTCCTGCACACCCACACCCGGGCCGGCATCGCCGTTTCCGCCATGACCTGCGGGCTGCTGCCGCTGTCGCAGACCTCGATCCGGTTCGTCGGCCACATCGGCTATCACGACTTCGAGGGGCCGGCAGTCGATCTCGACGAGCGCGAGCGGATCGTCGAGGACCTCGGTCCGCACGATGCGCTGATCATGCGCAACCACGGCCTGCTCACCTGCGGAGCAACCGTGCAGCAGGCGTTCAACACCATGTATCAGCTTGAGCAGTCCTGCCGCTCGCAGGTCGACGCCATGTCGGCGCGCGCCGAGCTCACCATGCCGGGCGAGAACGTGCTGGCGCACACAGCGCACCTCTACCAGCCTGGCACGCGCCGGCCCTACGGCGTGCTGGAATGGCCGGCCATGCTGCGGCTGCTCGACGCCGAGCAGAAGAACTCTGGCTATCCGCCGTACTGGCACTGAGCGGCGGCTTCCGCTACTCATCGGTCGATGAAGCCTGCTCCGTTCGAATACGTCCGTCCGGCTGACCTCGACGAAGCCTGCGCGCTGCTTCAGGCCGACGACGGCGCGCGCATCATCGCCGGCGGCCAGACGTTGGTGCCGCTGATGGCGATGCGGCTGGCGCGGCCGTCGCAACTGATCGACATCGCCCGCATTCCCGGCCTTGCTTACATTCGCGAAGAAGGCGATGCCGTCGCGATCGGCGCCACCACCCGGCAATGCGTGGTCGAAGGCGATCCGCTGGTGCGGGCGAAGCTGCCGCTGCTCGCCAGGGCGATCCCCTATGTCGGACATGCGGCGACGCGCGCGCGTGGCACGGTCGGCGGTTCAATCGCCAATGCCGACGCCGCGGCCGAGATCGCCCTTG
>CAMDEB010000443.1 GCA_945893085.1 Rhodoplanes serenus
ACAACGTCGAGTGGCTCATTGAGAAAAATGGGCTACGCAGCCCGCGCAAAACCCGTCTTGCCTGGGAGCAAGCCAACATGAAGCACGTCGCTTAAATCAAACTTGTGTCCAAAGAACCGGGCGCGGTACACTGCTCGTAACCATCGGCCACGAAACGGATGCCCTTGGCGAGGAACGGGTCGTCGATCTCGATACGCTCGAGCCCGATCGGGCCCTGCTTGCGCGCGATCTCCGCAAGCCCCGCGATCTCGTCGACCAGTTCACGCTGCGTCCAGCGCCGCATCGTGAACGCGAACTTCATCCCCAGCGGCAGCCCGTGATAGATCGAGGACAATGGAAAGCGGATCAGGGTCGCGGCGCTGGCGCCGCCGAAGATGACGATGAAGGCGTGCATGTCCAGGAACATCCGCAGGTCGCCGCCCATCATGATCAGGGCGACGAGCACCACGCCGCCGGCGACAAGACCGAGGCCGGTTGCGATATCCATGGACTTAGACTCCAACAAACAGACCAGCGGAGCGCTACCCGGCCGGCGCGGGAACCCTGGGTTACTGCCTGGACCTTAGCCCCCGCGCGCTTAAAGGATTGTGAAGGCTAACGGACCGTGACCAGGACACCCCTAGCGCTCGGGCTTCCCGCGAGCGGTGGCCTGCGCTATCTGAGGTCTTAACGAGTGGTTGACGGCGCCCAGGCGCGTCACGCCGCCGGTCAGGAGGAAACAATGCGCGAAATCGGCCATTTCATCGGCGGCAAGGAGGTCAAGGGCGCCTCGGGGCGGCAGGGCGACGTGTTCAACCCCAACACCGGCGAGGTCCAGGCCAAGGTTGCCTTGGCCAGCAAGGCGGACACCGAAAAGGCGATCGCGAACGCCGAGGCGGCATTTCCGGGCTGGGCCGCGACCAATCCGCAGCGGCGCGCCCGCGTTATGTTCAAGTTCCTGGAGCTCATCCAGGCGGAGTACGACGACCTCGCCAGGCTGCTGTCGTCCGAACACGGCAAGACCTTCGCGGACTCCAAGGGCGATATCCAGCGCGGTCTCGAAGTGGTCGAGTTCGCCTGCGGCATTCCGCATCTGATGAAGGGCGAATACACCGAAGGCGCCGGACCCGGCATCGACCTTTATTCGGTGCGCCAGCCGCTCGGCGTCGTCGCCGGGATCACGCCGTTCAACTTCCCGGCCATGATCCCGTTGTGGAAATGCGCGCCCGCGATCGCCTGCGGCAACACCTTCATCCTCAAGCCGTCGGAGCGCGACCCGTCGGTGCCGATGCGCATCGCCGAGCTGTTCGTCAAGGCCGGCTTGCCGGAAGGCGTGCTCAACGTCGTCAACGGCGACAAGGAATCGGTCGACACGCTGCTGACCGACCCGCGCGTCAAGGCGATCGGTTTTGTCGGATCGTCCTCGATCGCGGAATACATCTATTCCACCGGTACGGCGCACGGAAAGCGGGTGCAGTGCTTCGGCGGCGCCAAGAACCACATGATCGTGATGCCCGATGCCGACATCGACCAGGCGGTCGATGCGCTGGTCGGCGCCGGCTACGGTTCCGCCGGCGAGCGCTGCATGGCGATCTCGGTCGCGGTGCCGGTCGGCAAGAAGACCGCCGACATCCTGATCGAGAAGCTGATCCCGCGCGTCGAAAGCCTGAAGGTCGGCCCCTCCACCGACACGCAGGCCGATTATGGTCCGATGGTGACCAAGGCCCACATGAACAAGGTCAGGGATTACGTCGACACCGGCGTCAAGGAAGGCGCCAAGCTCCTGGTCGATGGCCGCAACTTCAAGCTCCAAGGCTACGAAAACGGCACCTTCATGGGCGGCTGCCTATTCGACGACGTGAAGCCGGACATGAAAATCTACAAGGAGGAGATTTTCGGACCCGTGCTCTCGGTGGTGCGCGCCAAGGATTACGAGGAGGCGGTCCGGCTGCCGTCGGAACACGAGTACGGCAACGGCGTCTCGATCTTCACCCGCGACGGCGACACCGCGCGCGACTTCACCAGCCGGGTGCAGGTCGGCATGGTCGGCGTCAATTTCGCGATTCCGGTGCCGCTCGCCTATCACACCTTCGGCGGCTGGAAGCGCTCGGGTTTCGGCGACCTCAACCAGCACGGCCCGGACTCGATCCGCTTCTACACCAAGACCAAGACCGTGACCGCGCGCTGGCCGTCGGGCACCAAGGAGGGCGCCGAGTTCGTCATTCCGACCATGAAATAGCACCAGGAGCGACAAATCCGCCCAACGAAAACAAAAACCAGCGCAAGGGCCGGCAAATCAGTCTAAGGAAAGACATGGTCCCGTTCCCGCCCGCGCTGCGACGATCGGCTCTGGTGCTCGCGACCCTCGCGGGCGCCGGCTGCAGTGGCGACCGCATTTCCGGCGATCTGCCGGGCGGCACCAACGCGCCAATCGCTCGGCCGACAGCGCCGCCGGTCAACATGGCCGGCCGCTGGATGCTCGCCTCGCCCGGCCGCGGTCAATGCAATATGACCTTGGGAGCCGCGCCCGGCGCCGCCGAGGGCACCATCGCGCCGGAGGGCGGCTGCCCCGGCAGCTTCTTCACCAGTCGGAAGTGGTCGTTCGACTCGAACGGCATCACCATCCGCAATCACAATGGCCAGCCGCTGGCGCAGCTATCGCCGGACGCCACCGGGCGTGTCGACGGCAAGGCCGCGACCGGCGAACCGGTCACGCTGTCGCGCTGAGACGATTACCGCCACGGGAAGCCCAAAGACATGGCCGAATACCAGCTCTATTGCTTTGCCCAGTCCGGCAACGCCTACCGCGCCGCGCTGATGCTCAATCTGATCGGCGCCGATTGGCAGCCCACGTTCGTCGACTTTTTCAAGGGCGGGGAAACCCGCACGCCGAAATACCGCGCTGAGGTCAACGAAATGGGCGAAGTGCCGGTGCTGGTGCACGGTTCAAAGAAGCTCAGCCAGTCCGGCGTGATCCTGACCTATCTCAGCGACAAGACCGGGAAATTCCGGCCCGAGGGCGAGGACGAGCGGCTCGAGGCGTTGCGCTGGATCATCTTCGACAACCAGAAGGTCAACGGCTTTCTCGGGCCGTTCCGGTTCTTGAAGAACTTCGCCAACCCCCCGGGCGATCCGGCAGTGCTGGCGTTCCTCAAGGGCCGCATCGACGGCAATCTCGCGGTCCTCGACAAGCGGCTGTCGGACCGGGCGTTCGTGCTCGGCGCGCGGCCGACCATCGCCGACATTTCGCTCTGCGCCTATCTCTACTATCCGGCCGAGGAGTTCGGTTTCGATATCGCCGGCACCCACGCCAACATCGCCGCCTGGCTCGACCGCATCAAGGCGCTGCCGGGCTGGAAGCATCCTTACGAACTGATGCCCGGCCACCCGCTCGTATGATCAGCGCGCGGTCAGACCGCCGTCGATGACGAACTCGGCGCCGGTGACGAAGCGGGATTCATTCGACAGCAGGTAGACGCAGAGATCGGCGACCTCGGCCGCGGTGCCGAAGCGGCCGAGCGGGATGTCGCGCGTCAGCCGCGCGCGCGCGCCGTCGGGAAACTCCGC
>CAMDEB010000444.1 GCA_945893085.1 Rhodoplanes serenus
TCTGGCGTAGGCACCCTCTCCCTATGGGAGAGGGAAACTCGCGGCACCGCCGTGCGCACAACAAAGGTCATGCTGCCTCCTTGGCCGCCGGGCGCAGGCCCAGCAGGTGGCAGATTGCGTAAACGAGATCGGCGCGGTTCATGGTGTAAAAGTGAAAGTCGGTGACGCCGCGATCGACCAAATCGAGCACCTGTTCGGCGGCGACCGCGGCCGCGATCAGCTTGCGGGTGGCCACGTCGTCATCAAGCCCGTCGAAGCGCTCGGCAAGCCAGTGCGGCACCGAGGCGCCTGTGCGTTCGGCAAAACTCTTCGTTTGCTTGAAGTTCTGCACCGGCAGGATGCCCGGCACGATCGGAATTTCGATGCCGCGGGCGCGGACCCGGTCGAGATAACGGAAGTAGCGGTCGTTCTCGAAGAAGAATTGCGTCATGGCGCGCGACGCGCCGGCATCGACCTTGGCTTTCAGCATGTCGATGTCGGCATCGACTGTCGGACTGTCGGGATGCTTCTCGGGATAGGCCGAGACCGACACTTCGATGTTAGCCACGCGCTTGATGCCAGCGACCAGATCGGCACCGTTGGTGTAACCGTCCGGGTGCGGCGCGTATTTCTCTCCGATGCCGCCGGTCGGATCGCCGCGCAGCGCCACGATGTGGCGCACGCCGGCGTCGCGATAGGCGCGGATGACGCCATCAACCTCTTGTTTGGTGGCGGCCACGCAAGTCAGATGAGCCGCCGGTGTGAGGCGCGTCTCAGCCAAGAGTCGCCGCACCGTCGCGTGGGTACGCTCGCGCGTCGAACCGCCGGCGCCGTAAGTAACCGAAACGAAATTCGGGCTGAGCGGCGCGAGCCTGCCGACCGCCTCCCAGAGACTCTTCTCCATCTCCTCGGTCTTGGGCGGGAAGAACTCGAACGAGACGCGGATGTTGCGGGCCATGCTCATCACGCCACCACTCTCACGGCGCGCACGACGCGCGTATCGAGGCCGAGCCAAAGCGAAACCGCGATCTTGCCTTCAGAGCCCGGCTCGGGCGGCAGGCTGCGATGCAGCGTCACGTCGAGGCCGGCCGCGCTCATCCATTGCGTCACGGTGTCGGCGGGAAAACCGAGGCGGCGATGCGCGTGCTCCTCACGCAGGAACTCCAGATCGTGCGGCGCGAAATCGACCACCAGCAGCCGGCCCTGCGGCGACAGCACGCGGGCGGCCTCCTTGATGGCGCGCGCGCCGTCGTCGAGGACGTGCAGCACCTGATGGATGATGACGACGTCGAACGACGCGTCCGGCACCGCAAGGTCATAGATGTCGCCCTGGCGCACGCTGCAATGCCGCAAGCCGGCGCGCTCGATCCGTGCGCGCGCGAGCAGCAGCATGTCGAGCGAAAGATCGATGCCGAGCCCGCGCTCGATATGCGGGCCGAACAGTTCGAGGATGCGGCCAGTGCCGGTGCCAAGATCGAGCAGCGAGCGAAACGGCTTTTCGGCGAGCGCATCGCGGATCGCGCTCTCCACCGCCTCGTCGGCAACGTGAAGCTTGCGGATGCGGTCCCATTCGGCGGCATGCGCCCGGAAATAATCTTGTGCCGCCTGGGCACGGGCGCGGCGGACCGCAGCCAGCCGCTCGCGATCGCGCACCACGATCGGATCGGCGGGATCGAGCCGATCCACCAGCGTGCGCGCCAGCTCGGCGCTGCCGCCACGCTCGGCGAGACGAAAGAACGCCCAGGCGCCCTCACGAAAGCGTTCGACCAGGCCGGCTTCGACCAGGAGCTTGAGGTGGCGCGAAATGCGCGGCTGCGACTGCCGCAAAATTTGGGTGAGGTCGGACACGGTCAGCTCAGCCTCCGCCAGCAGCACCAGCACGCGCAGGCGCGTGGCCTCGCCACCGGCTTTGAGTGCGGTGTTGAGGGCATCGAATGGCAGGTGGGCAGAATCCGACATGGGAAGTGTCCCATCACATAAAGATATGTTTATACCGTTAAATAGGGCGACACAAGGGCAATGCAAAAAGCCGAACGGATACAGTGCGATGGGCGGCCGGTACCGCCGGGGACGCTACGCGTGCAAGCTCAATGTGGTCCAATACGACGGCGTATTGTCCGGCAACCGCCGGCGAGTGACACTCCGGCCATGCCAAACGACCCTCACGGTCTCCGCGAAGGCGAAGTGTCGGTTTCGCTGCCGGAAAGCACCGACGCCTCGCTCTATTTCATCGGCAGAATCCGGACGCCTTGGACCGAGCGCAAACAATGCCCCAAGAATGCCCGCCAATCGCGGGAATCCGGGGCGATTTGCACCGTCGAGGTCGATCCGCGCTGGGCGCAAGCTTTGGCCGGCGTCGAGACGTGCTCACACCTCATCCTGCTCTATTGGATGGACAAGGCGCGGCGCGACCTCGTTATCCAGCGGCCGGGGCACTACGACACCGGCCGGGCCACGTTCGCGCTGCGCTCGCCGGTGCGGCCGAACCCCATCGCACTGGCAGTGGTGGAGCTTCGCAAGGTCGAAGGCACAAGGCTTGAGGTGGACGGGGTGGATTGCCTCGACGGCACCCCCCTCCTCGATATCAAGCCCTATTTTGCCTCGACCGACGCCATTCCGGACGCCCAGGTCGGCTGGCACGCGGACCGGAACGGCATCAAAACCCCGTAAACCTGGCCTTCATGAAGGCTTGACCGAAGCCTGAAAGAAATTCGGACCCGGTTTGAACCTCATCCGGCCTCCCCCCGACCAATGGTCAGAACAGGGGGAATGTCATGTTCCAGATCAGCACCAAGCTCCGCACCAGCCTCGGCCTCGCCGCCCTCGCCGGCGCCATGCTTTTCTCCACCTCGGCCGCCGCCAACCCGCTGTCGCTGTTTCCGTTCGCGCAGCCGCAGGCGCAGCCCTCGCAGGTGATGTCCTACGCGCCGGTCGAGACCGAAGAGGTCACCTCCGAGCTGCCGTCCCGCTTCAAGCGCCAGGTCGTGAACTACGCGACCAACGAGGCGCCCGGCACCATCATCGTCGATACCGCGAACACCTATCTCTACTTCGTCCTCGGCAATGGCCGCGCCGTCCGCTACGGCATCGGCGTGGGCCGCGAGGGCTTCACCTGGGCCGGCGTCAAGCACGTCGAAAAGAAGGCCGAGTGGCCGGATTGGACGCCGCCCGCCGAGATGCTCGAGCGTCAACCCTATCTGCCGCGCTTTATGGCTGGCGGCCCCGGCAACCCGCTCGGCGCGCGCGCCATGTACCTCTCTGGCTCGGTTTATCGCATCCACGGCACCAACGCTCCGCAGACGATCGGCCAGCGCGTTTCGTCCGGCTGCATCCGGATGGTCAACGCGGACGTCGAGGATCTCTACAGCCGCGTGAAGCTCGGCGCCAAAGTGATCGTGCTGCCGGCAACAGCCCGTAGCGCAGCGCTCCGCTAAGTTTCGAAGCAAGTTTACTCGGCGACTAAGACACCGGCCGGACGCAAGTCCGGTCGGTGTCGGCGTTTTGGCGCCCGCATCCAATATGATCCGAGCCCGCGTATCGGCAACGGAACCCTAAAGCCCAGTC
>CAMDEB010000445.1 GCA_945893085.1 Rhodoplanes serenus
GACGTGGATTTCCTCGGCGTCGGCGATCACGTGATTGTTGGTGACCACGATGCCCGAGGCATCGATGACGAACCCCGAACCGAGCGAGCTCACCCGGCGCGGCGGACGGTTCGGCGCCGGCGTTTCACCCTGGCCACGGCGGTTCTTGAAGAACTCCTCGAAGAATTCCTCGAACGGCGAGCCCGGCGGCAGTTGCGGCGTCGGCGCGGCGCGGGTGTTGCCGGCGGCGGCCTGCGAGGTGGAGATGTTGACCACCGCGTCGATCACTTTCTCGGCAACGTCGGCGATGTTTTCCGGTCCGCGCGCGAATGTCGGCGTCGAAAGCGCGGGCAGCGCCAGCGCGACCGCGGCAATCGCGGTGACGGCCGGGCGGCGGATGTTGCGTGCAATCGCAGTGAAGAAACGGGCCATGGCCGTCGAATCTCCTTGAAAAGGGTTCGTTACGAGAGTGCATCCGCCCCCGGACGGATGCAAGGGATGCTGTAAGCGACGCTGTGGGAGATGAACAGCCAGATTTGGGCGGAAAAGCGGCCCTTTGGTCGCCGCCGCCCCGGATCTAGCCGCGCACCAGCCACACCACAACAACACCGACCACCGCCGACGCAATCCCGACCAGACGCAGCGTGGTGTCGGGCGTCTCCAGGACATGCGTCATCGCCCGTTTCGTGAGCCCCGGAAAGGCGGCGAAGACGATGCCTTCGATGGCTAACACCAGACCGAGCGCGACCAGAAAATCGGACATCGACGCCAATCGTGCTGCTGTCGGCGCGACGCTGCCGCGATCTTACCGTGGGGTGGCCGGAGCCGCCGCTGGCGCATCCGGCAACGGTGGACTGCTGCGCGACTTGCCCGACGGATCGACGAAATAGCGGAAGAACTCCGAATCCGGCCGCAGCACCATGCGGGTATCGTTGTGGCGCAGCCCGGATTCATAAGCCTGCATCGAACGGTAGAAGGCGAAGAAGTCCGGATCCCGGCCGAACGCATCGGCAAAGATGCGGTTGCGCTCGCCATCGCCCTCGCCGCGGACCTGCTCGGACGTGGAGGTGGCTTCGGCGAGCAGCACGATGACGTCGCGATCGGCCTTGGAGCGGATTTCCTGCGAGCGCTGGCTGCCCTGGGCGCGGAATTCGGCCGCCTCGCGCTGACGCTCGGTCTGCATCCGCTGGTAAACCGCCTGACTGTTCTGCTCCGGCAGATCGGCACGGCGAATCCGTATGTCGACGACCGAAATGCCGTAGGCCTTGGCCTCGGCATCGACCAGGTCACGGATGCGCGCCATCAAATCCGCGCGCTGGTCGCGCACGACGTGGGTGAACGTCACCTCGCCGAGCACGCGTCGCAGCGCCGAGTTCATCAGGATGGCGAGCTGCGAGTTGGCGCCGCCGATCGATCCCAAGGTCTGGAAGAACCGCAGCGGATCCTGGATGCGGTAGCGCGCGAAGGCGTCGACCACGAGGCGCTTCTGGTCGGAGGCGATCACCTCCTGGGCCGGCGACTCGAGATCGAGGATGCGCTTGTCGATGGTGATCACGCTGTCGATCAGCGGCACCTTGAAGTGCAGGCCCGGCTCGGTGATGCCCCGCACCGGCTGGCCCAACCGAACCACCAGCGCCTGCTGGGTCTGGTAAACCGTGAACAGCGAACTGTAGCCGAGGATCACCGCGGCGATGATGACGACGGCGAGCGCGCCGCCAACGAGATTGAACCTCATTGGCCACCTCCGGTCGGCGCGCGGCGTCCCATGAGTTCATTCAGCGGCAGGATCGGCACGACGCCCTGCCCGGCTGCCCCCCCGGTTCCGGCATCGAGGATGATCTTGTCGGTGCCGCCGAACAGCCGTTCCATGGTCTCGAGATACATGCGCCGGCGCGTCACCTCCGGGGCCTTCTTGTACTGGTCATGGATCTTGATGAAGCGGGAGGTCTGACCGGTTGCCTCGGCCACCGTCTGCTCGCGATAGGCCTCGGCGTTCTGCTGGATCTGCGCCGCCCGGCCGCGGGCTTCGGGGACCACGCGATTGGCGTAGGTCTGCGCCTCGTTCTGCGCGCGCTCGAGATCGGCGCGGGCCGCCTGCACGTCGCGGAAGGAATCGATGACTTGGGTCGGCGGATCGACCTTCTGCATCTGCACCTGCTGCACCAGGATGCCGGCGCCGTAATGGTCGAGCGTCTTCTGCATCAGATCCTGGACCGCGGCCTCGATGTTCTGCCGCGCGCCGGTCAGGATCGGCTGAATCGGCGAACGGCCGATCACCTCACGCATGGCGCTCTCGGCGACCGCCTTCACGGTGCCTTCCGGATTCTGGATGTTGAACAGGTATTCGCCGACCCCGGTCGGCTTGATCTTCCACAGCACGGAGAAGTCGACGTCGACGATGTTCTCGTCGCCGGTGAGCATCAGGCTCTCCTCCGGCACGTCGCGCACCGTGGTGCCGCGGCGCGCGTCGTCGACGACGCGCATGCCGACGTCGATCTTGTTGACGCGCAGCGCCTTGGGCGTCAGCGCGGTCTCGATCGGATACGGCAGGTGATAGTTCAGGCCCGGCTGCACCTCGCGGACGTACTTGCCGAAGCGCAGCACGACGCCGAGCTCGTCCGGCTCGACGCGGAAGAACCCCGACACGCACCAGAGCACGATGGCGCCGAGCGTGATCAGCGCGAAGCCGCGGCTGCCCAGATTGCCGCCGGGCAGCACGCTGCGCAGCTTGTCCTGGCTGCGGCGCAGCAATTCCTCGAGATTGGGCGGCGTCGGCCCCGACGACTGCGGGCCCGAGCCCCAAGGACCTTTAGAGCCCCCGGAACCCCAGGGACCGCCACCTTGATTGCTCCACGGCATGAAATCTCTCCTCGGACCCGGGCAGTGCCTTCGGTCCGCTCTTTGCTGGTGAGGGTTATAGGGGAGCCGTCCCCGGCTTACAACGAGCGCTAACGCCGCGTTTCATGCAGCCGATGCTAAAGATGATTATGCTGGGCCCCCGAATCAACAGGCTTGGACGGGTCCACCACCTAGCTAAAGTGTTGGTGCGTTTCCTGAAAGTAAGGCCATAAAGCCTGCATTCTAGGCCTCGGCAATCGATCCTTCCATGTCGCTAAAAATAAAGATGCCTTCCATATCGTACGTCGTGGCTAGAAGCTGGCCTGACAACGTTATCGGATGTGACAACAAATTACCGTGGCGTCTAAGGTCGGACCTAAAGAGGTTCAAAGAAATTACCTCGCACCACGTCATAATCATGGGCAGGCTAACCCATGTTTCAATTGGAAAAACACTCCCAAATCGAACCAGCATCGTCCTCACAAGAGAACCGGTTCTGGATCAACGAAATACCTTCTGGAATTTGGATGACACCGCGCTTCTTTGGGCAAACAACCGTGAGACAGCTCTCTTCCTCGCAGACGTCATTACCATTCAAAAGGATCAAACCGAGTTTTTCGTCATCGGCGGCTCCTATATGTTCGACATGTTCGAGGACTTGTTCAATCGGGTTTATTTGACGGAAGTGCTAGTCGACAAGATTCCTGGCG
>CAMDEB010000446.1 GCA_945893085.1 Rhodoplanes serenus
AATCGGATGTGGCCCCGACGAATGTTCGTCGGTTGGTATTCTCGGACGTCGTCCTAAACTCAACCGCGTCTAGTCCTCACGTTCGGATTTCCGCCGCCCAAAAGTCCTGTCGAGTCTGCGTTGGACGAGCTTCCAATGCTCGTCTCGACACCGCGCGGCCTGCGGCGATAGAACGCCAAACGTCTTCATCGCGTCTTCCATTTTGTGAGACCGAGCAAGTTCCACTGCCTCTTCCGCTTGCTCAATGGTTGGTGCGGGCAGGCTTCGCAACCATGCGATTCTTTCCAATTCCATCTCGCGCCAACGGCGCACGATGTCTTGCTGAACTTCCGGCGGCGATAACAGGAGGATCGTTGCAGACCGCTCGGGGCGTCGGGGCCCATAATCCTCTGCCATTTCCTGATGCTCCGTCGAACAACCCTCGCGATGCCATCTCGCAGATTCCCGATTAGTACGGCGAGTGCTTCACAATTAAGCCTTCGGCATCGCCGTACCGCAAGTAACGGCGATGTGACGCCCACCGAGGGGACCTCCCGCCTCGGTATGGACATTCCATCGACTAGAGGGTCAGAGGCGGAAAGGAAGCCGAGTAGTCGCGCCGGCTACATCGAGAACATGCAGTCGATCCGAGCAAGAGGCCGGCGGCTTGTGAAGAGCGCCTGAAATCGTTTCAAGGATCAGCGCGACGCCTTCTCGCCACGTTCGCGACGGGATGTGATTCAAGATGCCTGCTGGAGGAGGAGGCCAGGGGGCATGGGAGTTCCGCTATCGGAGGATCTTCGTGTTCGTGTGGTGCGGGCGGTCGAGGACGGGTTGTCTCGGCGCCAGGCTGCGGAGCGGTTCGGGGTCGGTGTGTCGAGCGCGATCCGGTGGGTGGATGAGTGGCGTCGCAGCGGCCGCACGGCGGCCCTGGCTCAGGGCGGCGACCGGCGGTCTGATCGGATCGAAGCGGAGGTTATTCAATGTGCGTTGCTACGCGCGGGACACGGCTGCGCCGACGGAGAGCGTCCGACCGTTGATGATTTGTTGGCTGTCTATGCGATCAAGGAGGCGGCTGCATTGCCGACCCCGACAGGCATCGCCATTGTCGATGACTTGATCACCGGGGGCACCGCATTACCGTGCAAATGCACACGATCCTAAGCGGGCCATTCCCAGGCATTCCGGTGTCTGGAAATTTGTCGCGAGACGTGTCTTCCCGGATGAAGACGGAATCGATTTCGATACCGATTGCCGAATACCGCGATTAATGGGACGGCCGCACGGACGCGTCGCTTACCGCCCGTATTCGCCCCTGCTTATTGGTCAATTATTGGACAATCTCGTGCCATTGCCACGGAAAACGTGGCGTCCCCAACGAGATTCGAACTCGTGTTACCAACGTGAAAGGCTGGTGTCCTAGGCCTCTAGACGATGGGGACGGCGCGGCTGGGATTACCCTCGCCGCCGGCTAATTGCAACAGTTTCAGCCGTTTCGCTCCGAAGCGAACACGCTGGCCTGCGCATCCTGGGGCGGCGCACGCTGGCCCTCCTGGTCCAGATTGGGACACGGTTGGACGGCCTCACTCCCAAAACGATATCGACCCCGGTTCGGGTGGTCCTGCTGTGCCTCTGCGCGGCAACGGCCGGCGCGCTCGGCAATGTTGTGGTCCGATTGATGGGCGCCGAGCTCGACTCCTTCCAGATCGCCTTCTTCCGGAACCTTTTCGGTCTCGTCAGCGCGGCGATCCTGCTGCCGCTGCTCGCGGCCCGCGGCGGTTCGATGCTGGTCGACGCGCTCGCCATCCCGGGGCGGATGTGGATCGCCGCCAGCCTCAATGTCGTTTCGATGTTCTGCTTCTTCAGCGCCGTCGCCATGATGGGGCTCGCCGACCTGACGGCGCTCTCCTTTGCCGGCCCGGTCTGGTCGACCATCGGCGCCGCATTCATTCTCGGCGAGACCGTCCGCCGGAGCCGCTGGATCGCGACCCTCGGCGGCCTCGTCGGCGTCCTCGTCATCCTCCGCCCCGGGCTCGGCGCGCTGTCGCTGCCAGCCCTGGTGGTGCTGACGGGAACGGTCGCCTTCGCGCTCAGCAGCCTCACCGTGAAGGTCGCGAGCCGGAACCAGGCCGCGCTCGTCATCGTGCTCCAGATGTCGATGCTGATGACGCTGATCTCGTTCGGACCCGCGCTCGCGGTCTGGCGCTGGCCGAGTCTCGAAGTCTGGCTGTGGGGCGCCCTCCTCGGGTCGCTCGCCACGCTCGGCTGGTACATGCTGACGCGGGCGTTGACGATCGCCGATGCCTCGGCGATCCAGCCCTACGACTTCGCCCGGCTGCCGGCGACGATCCTGCCCGCCTATCTGCTGTTCGGCGAAGTGCCGGATGCCTTCGCGATCCTGGGATCGCTCATCATCTTCGGCGCTGCATTCTATGCCTCGCGCCAGGAGAGGCGGCCGACCGTCTAGCCCGCCGGCGCCGCATCCTCGACATGCAGCTGGGCCTGCCGGCGGCCGTTCCAGGTATCGAGCCTGAGCTTGCCGGCGACATGGAGCGCCGAGCCGCGGGCCTGCAGCAGCGCCGAGCCCAGGCCGCTCTCCAGCGAGCGAAACGCGATGCCGCGAAGCCGCGAGCCGTCGGCGCCCGCCAGCACGCAGGAGACATGCTTCTCGCCGACGACGTCGGCCTTCACCACCTTGACGCTCGTCATGGCGAAGCGTGGCTCGGAATTGCCGGCGCCGAACGGTCCGACGCATTGCACCAGCTCGACCAGCTCGGGCGTCGCCGCTCCGGGCGCCAGCGCACCGTCGAAGCCAAGGCTCGCCACCGGATCGAGTGCCGCCATCTCAGCCGCCATCCGCTCGGCGAGGAAGCGGGCGAACTCGGGGACCCTGGCCCCGTCGAGGGTGAAGCCCGCGGCCATGGCATGGCCGCCGCCATTGACCAGCAGCCCCGCCTGGCGCGCGGCGATCACGGCGGGCCCCAGCGCCACGCCGGCGACCGAGCGGCCAGAGCCTTTGCCGACGCCGTTCTCCAGCGCCACCACGCAGGCCGGCCGGTTGAAGTGGTCCTTGAGGAGGCTGGCGACGATGCCGATGACGCCGGCATGCCAGCCCTCGGCCGCGACCACGATCACCGGTGACTCTGAGTTCTCGGCGGCCATGGCCATGGCCTGTTCCAGCACCAGCATCTCGATCGCCTGGCGCTCGGCGTTGAAGCGGTCGAGCTCGGCCGCGATCGCCTTGGCCTCACCCGGATCGTCCGAGGCGAGAAGGCGAGCGCCGAGATCGGCGCGGCCGACCCGGCCGCCGGCATTCACCCTGGGACCCATCAGGAATCCTAGGTGATAGGCCTCGGGCTCGGTCGCGATGCGGGCGACGTCGGCGAGCGCGGCGAGGCCCGCATTGCCGCGCCGCTTCAGCACCTTGAGCCCCTGGCACACCAGCGCCCGGTTGAGGCCGACCAGGGGCACGACATCGCAGACGGTGCCGAGCGCCACCAGGTCGAGCCAGGCGAGCGGATCGGGCTCGGGCCGCG
>CAMDEB010000447.1 GCA_945893085.1 Rhodoplanes serenus
TCGGTCCTGTGCTCGACGAGATCGCGGGCGCGATGGGCGACAAGGTCAAGATCGTCAAGCTCAACGTCGACGAGAATCCGGGGACCGCGTCGAAGTACGGCATCATGTCGATCCCGACGCTGATGATCTTCAAGAACGGCGAGCTCGCCTCGCGCCAGGTCGGCGCGGCGCCGAAGCAGAAGCTCGAACAGTGGATCACCGCCGGGGTTTAATCGGCCTTCCGAACGGAGATTTTTCTGCAAAGGCCGGCGGCAACGCCGGCCTTTTTGCTTTTTGGAGAGGGTGCTATTCCGGCGGCGTGCCGTTCAAGGCGAGGACCTCGCCGGCGAGATACAGCGACCCGGTGATCAGGATGCGCGGCGGCGGATCGAGGTCGAGCCGGCCAACCGCGACGAGCGCCGCGTCGATGGTGTCGCGGGTCTCCGCCGGGATGCCGACGGCGCGTGCCGACGCCGCCACCGCATCCGCCGGCAGGCTTTTGTCCTGGCGCGGGATCGGCACCGCGATGACGCGGCGCGCCAGCCCCGCGAAGTTGCGCAGGAAGCTCTCGCAGTCCTTGGTCGCCAGCATGCCGACGATCAGCACCAGCGGCCGCGGCACCCGCTCCTCGAAATCGCCGAGCGCGGCGGCGACCGCGCGCCCGCCCTCGACGTTGTGGCCGCCGTCGAGCCACAGCTCGGAGCCTGCGGGCGCCAGCGCCTTCAGCCGGCCTTGCGAAAGCAGCTGCAGCCGCGCCGGCCACTCGGCCCTGACGATTCCGGTCTCGAACGCGGCGAGCGGAAGTTTCTGTCCGGCGGCACGCAAGGCGGCGATCGCGACACCGGCATTGTCGAGCTGGTGGCGGCCGTTGAGCTTGGGCGCCGGCAAATCGAGCAGGCCGTCGTCGTCCTGATAGACCAGCCGGCCGCGCTCGCCGTGCACGTTCCAATGCTCGCCGGCGGTGCGCAGCGGCGCGCGCATTTCAGCGGCACGCCGCTCGATCACGTCGAGCGCCACCTGCGGCTGTGACGCCACCACGACCGGCACATGGCGCTTGATGATGCCGGCCTTCTCGGCCACAATCTTGTCCAGCGTATCGCCGAGGAATTCGAAATGATCGAGCGAGACCGGGGTGATGACGCTCGCGAGCGGCTTCTCGATCACGTTGGTGGCGTCGAGCCGGCCGCCGAGGCCGACCTCCAGCAGCAGCACGTCGGCGGGATGCTGCGCGAACAGCAGGAACGCCGCGGCGGTCTCGATCTCAAACACGGTGATCGGCGCGCCGCCGTTGGCGCGTTCGCATTCCTCAAGCGCCGCGGTCAGCGCCGCATCGGTGACCAGCGTGCCGCCGTCGGGCGCACCGATGCGAAAGCGCTCGTTGAAGCGCACCAGATGCGGCGAGGTGTAGGCGTGCACACTGCGCCCCGCGGCTTCGAGCATCGCGCGCATGAAGGCGATCACCGAGCCCTTGCCGTTGGTGCCGGCGACGTGGATCACCGGCGGCAGGCGGCACTCCGGATGGCTGAGCGCTTCGAGCAGACGTTGGATGCGGTCGAGCGACAGATCGATCCGCTTCGGATGCAGCGCCAGAAGCCGTGCGAGGATGCTATCGAAGTCGCTCATGGCAAGGGCGTTTGCGCCGCGCCGGTCCTCACGCCTGGGCCGAAACCGCGGCCGTTGCGGGCGCCGGCAGGTTGGTCCGCACCGGCGCCGTGGCAGTCTTGGTCAAGACCCGGCAGAGATTGGCGAGCGTCGCGCGCAGCTCGTGGCGGTGGACCACCATGTCGACCATGCCGTGATCGCGCAGATACTCGGATTTCTGGAAGCCTTCGGGCAGCTTCTCGCGGATGGTCTGCTCGATCACCCGCGGGCCGGCGAAGCCGACCAGCGCGCCGGGCTCGGCGATCTGCACGTCGCCCAGCATGGCGTAGGACGCGGTGACGCCGCCGGTGGTCGGATTGGTGAGCACGACGATGTAGGGCCGCTTGGCCTCGCGCAGCTTCTGCACCGCGACCGTCGTGCGCGGCAACTGCATCAGCGACAGGATGCCCTCCTGCATGCGCGCGCCGCCAGAGGCGGCGAACATGATGAACGGCGTGCCGCGGTCGACCGCGGTTTCCAGCCCCACGATCACCGCCTCGCCGGCCGCCATGCCGAGTGAGCCGCCCATGAAATCGAAATCCTGCACGCCGATGACGACCGGCGTGCCGTCAAGCTTGCCCAGTCCAAGCTTGATCGCGTCGGCGAGCCCGGTCTTGGTCCGCGCGTCCTTCAGCCGGTCGGCGTAGCGGCGCTCGTCGCGGAACTTGAGCGGATCGGTCGCAACCTCGGGCACCGCGATGTCGAGCCAGGTCTCGCCGTCGAACATGGATTTCAGCCGCGCCACCGCGCCCATGCGCATGTGGTAGTTGGAGCCAGGGATGACGAACTGGTTGGTCTCGACGTCCTTGAAGAACACCAGCTGCCCGGTCTCCGGACACTTGATCCAAAGATTTTCCGGCGACTCGCGGCGATTGAGGAAGTTGCGAATCTTCGGCCGGACGACGTTGGAGATCCAGTTCATGGGTTCGGTCCAAACTCTCCGCTGTCATGCCCGGGCTTGACCCGGGCATCCATCACGTCGGGACATTATCACACCGGATAGATGGAGTGCCGGGTCAAGCCCGGCAATGACACCGCAGCGCTATTTCGGCTTTTTCTGGGCGCCGCGGACACCGCTTGCCAATTCGCTAACCAAGCCCGCAACCGCCTTGACCGTGCGCGCCGTGGCCTTGCCCTTCTTGTCGAGGCTGTCCTTCACCGCGCCGACCAGCGCCGAGCCGACCACCACCGCTTCGGCGCCCTCGGAGATCGCGCGCGCCTGTTTCGCCGTGCGCACGCCGAAACCGACCGCGACCGGCAGCTTGGTGTGACGCTTGATGCGGGCGACGGCGGCGGCGACCTTGTTTGCGTCGGGTGCCGCGGCGCCGGTGATGCCGGTGATCGAGACGTAATAGACAAAGCCCGAGGTGTTCGCGAGCACCGCCGGCAGCCGCTTGTCGTCGGTGGTGGGCGTGGCGAGGCGGATGAAGTTCAGTCCCGCTTTCAGCGCCGGCAGACAGAGCTCGTCGTCCTCCTCCGGCGGCAGGTCGACAATGATCAGGCCATCGATGCCCGCGGCCTTCGCATCCTTGAGGAAGCGCGCGACGCCGTAGATGTAGATCGGATTGTAGTAGCCCATCAGCACGATCGGCGTCGTGTCGTCGCCCCTGCGGAAGGCGCGCACCATGGCGAGCGTCTTGGGCATGGTCTGGCCGGCGTTGAGCGCGCGCAGACCAGCCGCCTGGATCGCCGGCCCGTCCGCCATCGGATCGGTGAACGGCATGCCGAGCTCGATCACGTCGGCGCCGGCCTTCGGCAGCGCCTTGAGGATGGCGAGCGCGGTTTCGGTGTCGGGATCGCCGGCCATGGTGAAGGTGACCAGGCCGGCGCGGCCTTGCTGCTTCAGCGCCGGCCGCAATCTCGCGTGCCCGCGCCGCGGTGCGCACGCC
>CAMDEB010000448.1 GCA_945893085.1 Rhodoplanes serenus
CGCCGTCCATGGCAAGCGCCACGGCCTCTTCTTCGCTGCCCGGTAGGCCACCGACCAAGGGAATCTCGCCCAGCTTGGCCGGCCTGATGCCCACTGTGCGCTGGAAGGCGGCTTCGGCGATGCGAACCTGGGTGTCGGCCTGCACGAGGTCGGCCTTGGCCAGTTCAAGCCTTGCTTCGGCCTGCGACACGTCGGTGATCGTGAGTTCGCCGACGCGGAAACGCTCGCGCGTTGCATCGAGCTGCTGGACGAGAACGTTGACGTTATTCCGCCGCGCATCGGCAATGGCGATGTTCTGAACCAGATCGGCGTAGGACGTCACCGCCGACAGGAGCACGCTCTGCTCGGTATCGGCGAGGGCGGCGCGCTGCGCCTGGATGTTGGCCTGCGCCTGCTTCGTGTTGGCGACGGTCTGGCCGCCGAGAAAGATCGGCTGGGTCAGCTGGAGCACGGTGGACTTGCCGTTCAGGGTAAAGAAGTCCGGCGCCAGGGGCTGGCCCGGTGCCTGCATCGCGTAGTTGGCGTCGATGTTCTTGTTGTAGTTCAGCGACAAGGTCACCCGCGGTCGCCAGTTTGCCACCGCCTGCGCCAGCGTCTCGTCGGTCTGCCGCAGCAAAGCGCGGCTGGCCAGAAGATCGGGATTGGAATTGTAGGTCGTCGACAGGACCTCGATCAGGCTCTGCGAGCGTGCCTCCAGTGGCGCCCCCAGCCCGACCGCAAGCGCGAGCCCTGCGGCTATGCAGGCATGACTCAAACCGGGCGGGATACGCATGGGACTGACTCTCATATGGGAACGGAGCCTAGCACTGCGGCAACGAGCATTGGTAGCCCCCGATGCAGTGCTCAGGCTGGCCGGCGTTTCATCAAAAAGTGAAGCGCGGCGGCGATGCGAACCCCGGCAGGAGCGGCGTGCCTGCCTCGAACAGCGGGCGGCCCGACGTCACGCCGCCATCCTTCACGAAGATCTGGGCGACGCCCATCGCGCCTGGGGCCCCGGAGAGGGTGACCGCAAGCCTGCCGCCTTCGGCCAATTGATCGAAGAGCGCTTGAGGAACCTGCCGAACCGCCCCCTCGATCAGGATGACGTCATACGGCGCCGAGCCCGGGACACCCTGCTCCAGCTTGCCGGTGATCCACTGGACGTCGGCTAGGCCAAGATCCTTGGTCGTCTGCTCGCCCGCGGCCGCCAGTACAGGGTCGCTTTCGAGGGCCGTCACTGCTTTCACGAGCCGTGCCAGAAGGGCCGCGCCGTAGCCCCGGGCGGCTCCGACCACCAGACCCCTGTCCTCGGGCTGGGGTTGAAGCGTCTGGATCAGCCGGGCCAGAACCATGGGTTCCATCAGGTAGCGGCCGCCGCCCAGCGGCACATCCTCGTCGGCATAGGCCACGGACCGGACGGAATCGGGCAGGAATCGCTCCCGCGGCAACTCGCCCAGCGCGGCCAGCAGCGCCGTATTGGTCACCCGGTTCGGCCGGAGCTGGCCTTCGACCATGTTGCGCCGTGCGAGAGCGAAATCCGTCATCAAGCAACCTCTACATATAGCGGTGTTTATAGGCGGCACGCGGCGACAGCGTCAAAGGGCGCTCCGTCGCGGCCCCTTGGTCCTTGCCTTGTGCCTGCTCCGACCGCTCGGCTTGACCGTTCTGTCGCAGCATGAGTATAGCAGCCGCCGTTCCTCGCGCGGCCTGGTGGCAGAGTGGTGATGCAGCGGACTGCAAATCCGCGTATGCCGGTTCGATTCCGGCCCAGGCCTCCACGAACTGCGACGAGCGATGCCCTTGCGTGGGGCCCTTGCGTGGGCAGGCATGCTCTGTCAAAACATCGCGCCTTCGCGGGCTGGATACCGCCGCCCGCGCCGATTTCCATTCCGGAGTAGCTCAGCGGTAGAGCAGGCGACTGTTAATCGCCCGGTCGTAGGTTCGAGTCCTACCTCCGGAGCCAATCGGGGCCGTTCTCGGAAGAGAGCGGCCCCTTTTTGCCTGTGGAGTTGTCCCCATGGCTAGCCCTCCTCTGCCCGACGAAAAGGTCGAACTGATCGACCACGTCGTGGCTTTCCAGGGGTACTTCAAAGTCGGCCGCTATTCCTTCCGCCACAGCCTCTTCAAGGGGGGCCAAAGTCCCCTCGTCGTTCGCGAGGTCTTCGAGCGCGGCCATGCCGCGGCCGTGCTGCCCTATGATCCGCGGCGCGACGAGGTCGTCCTCATTCGTCAGTTCCGGGCCGGATCGTACGTCGCCGGGATCCACCCCTGGGGCTGGGAGACGGTCGCCGGCATCATCGAACAGGGCGAGACGCCCGAGGATCTGGTGCGCCGCGAATCGGTCGAGGAAGCAGGGCTCGCGATCGGTGACTTGATCCCGATGCACAACGTCATCGCCAGTCCCGGCGCGATGTCTGAGACGTGCGCGCTCTTTGTCGGCCGCGCCGACACGACCAAAGCCGGCGGCGTGTTCGGCCTCGAGTCGGAAGGCGAGGATATCCTGGTCAAGGTCGTGCCGTTCGCCGAAGCTCGCGCGATGCTCGACCGCGGCGATATCGACAATGCGACGGCCGTGATCGCCCTGCAGTGGCTGGCGCTTCATCGCGCCGACGTGCGAGGCCGCTGGCGCTAAGCCGGTTGCGCCAGCGTGCTTGCAGGGGGGGCTTCTCCCTGTCTACCGTCCGCCCGGGAGCGCAGGGTCAGCACAGTGAGCAGGTCATGAACGTCCGATCGGGTTTCATCGAAAGCATCGGCAACACGCCGCTGATCAAGTTGCGCGCAGCCTCCAAGGCGACGGGCTGCGAGATCTACGGCAAGGCGGAATTCCTCAATCCCGGCGGCTCGGTAAAGGACCGCGCCGCGCTCGCGATGATCCGCGACGCCGAGGCGCGTGGCACGCTTCGCAAAGGCGGCGTGGTGGTCGAAGGCACGGCCGGCAACACCGGCATCGGCATTGCCCTGGTCGCCAACGCGCTGGGCTACCGCTCGGTGATCGTGATGCCCGAGACGCAGAGTCAGGAGAAGAAGGACATGCTGCGCCTGTGTGGCGCCGATCTCCGCCTCGTGCCTGCGCTCCCCTATGCCAATCCCGGCAACTACGTCCGCTATTCCGAGACGCTGGCCAAGGAGATCGCCGCCACCGAACCGAACGGCGCGATCTGGGCGAATCAATTCGACAACGTCGCCAATCGCGACGGCCACTACCGCACGACGGGGCCTGAGATCTGGGACCAGACCGACGGCAAGATCGACGGCTTCACCTGCTCGGTCGGCAGCGGCGGCACGCTGGCCGGCGTCGCGATGGCGCTGAAGGAACGCAATGCGGGCGTGAAGATCGCGATCGCCGATCCGATGGGCTCGGCGCTTTACAACTTCTACGCCAAGGGCGAGCTGAAGGCCGAAGGCAATTCGGTCACAGAAGGCATTGGCCAGGGCCGCATCACCAAGAACCTCGAAGGCGCACCGATCGATCTCGCCTACCGGGTCACCGACGAGGAAGCGCTGCCGGTTCTGTTCGACCTCATCCAG
>CAMDEB010000449.1 GCA_945893085.1 Rhodoplanes serenus
GATCAGCGGGAGCGACAAGACATGGCATCGATCACCGTCCAGCCGCATCTCGTCCTGGAGCGAGTCCTGACGATCGAGATCGTGCGCGTCACCGAACGCGCGGCGGTTTCGGCGGCGCGGCTGCGCGGGCACGGCAAGGACAAGGCCTCCGACCAGGCGGCGGTGGATGCCATGCGCCGCGAGCTCAACAACCTGCCGATCGATGGCACGGTGGTGATCGGCGAGGGCGAGATGGACGAGGCGCCGATGCTGTTCATCGGTGAGAAGGTCGGCAACAAGTCCGGCCCGAAGGTCGATATCGCGGTCGATCCGCTGGAGGGCACCACGCTCTGCGCCAAGAACATGCCGGGCGCCATCGCGACGCTGGCGATGGCCGATGCCGGGACGCTGCTGCACGCGCCCGACTGCTACATGGACAAGATCGCGATCGGTCCGGGCTATCCGAAAGGCACCATCGACCTCGACGCCCCGGCCGACGAAAACATCCTCCGGCTTGCCAAGGCCAAGGGCGTGAAACCGTCGGAGATCACCGCCATCCTGCTCGACCGGCCGCGCCACGCCGACATGATCGCGGCGATACGCAAGGTGGGGGCGGCGGTGAGCCTGATCAGCGACGGCGACGTCGCCGGCGTCATCCATTGCGCCGAGCCCAAGACCGGCATCGACATCTATCTCGGCATCGGCGGAGCGCCCGAGGGCGTGCTGGCGGCGGCGGCGCTGCGCTGCATCGGCGGCCAGATGCAGACCCGGCTGATCATCGACACCGAGGAGCTGCACGAACGCACGATCAAGATGGGCATCAAGGACCCCAGGAAAAAATACGATATCGAGGACATGGTGAAGGGCGATTGCCTGTTCGCCGCGACCGGGGTCACCACCGGCGCCATGCTGCGCGGCGTGATGTTCGGCAAGGACATGATCGAGACCGAGACCGTGGTGATGCGCTCGGTCACCGGCACCGTGCGCAAGATCGTCGCCGAGCACCGCCAGCTCGAAAAATTCCACCTCGACTAAGGGATGTGGTGCGTCACGTTCACCTCGTCGGCAGCGTGCCGGGCGACAGCGCCGCCGATGTGTTCGAGCGCGTCAGCGCGGCGCTCGGCCCGTATCTTCTCGATCGCGACCGAATGCGGCTTCGGCCGGCGGCGCCCGGAGACCATTCCGGAGCTGCTGCGCATCCACGCCGAAGTCGCGGGATAACGTGGTACGGTTGGACACGCACTGACGTAGCGGGGAGAGCAACATGGCGGGTCCGGTCGTTGCCGCGAAGGATGTCATCGCCCTGTGTGAGAAGCAGGGCTTTCTTGCCAAGCAGGTCTATGTCGTCTTCACCACGCCGACGAACGGCATGGAGCCGGTGATGGCGAATCTCCAGGAGCATCTGGCATTCCAGGTCGAGCTCGAGAATCGGGGCATCATGGTCGCGGCGGGGCCGCACTGGACCGACGACGAGACCGAATGGCAGGGCGACGGCATGGTGGTGATCCGCGCCAGGTCGCTTTCGGAGGCCAAGGAGATCGCGGCGGACGATCCGATGCACAAGGCGGGTGCGCGCAAGTTCACGGTGCGGCCGTGGTTTGTGAACGAGGGCACCGTGACGGTGCGGCTGAACTTTTCCAAGAAGAGCTTCGCGATCGTCTGAAGCTTGGCTCCGCAGTGTCGTCATGAATGTGCCCTGCATCGATATCCGCCCGGTCGGGACGGACGAGCGGGCGGCTTGGGAGCCGCTGTGGCGGGCCTACCTCGATTTCTACCGGACCTCGGTGCCGAAACAGACCTACGACATCACCTGGGCGCGGCTGCACGATCCCGATGAAGCCATGCACGTGCTCGGCGCCTATATCGGCAGCAGGCTGCTTGGCATCGCTCACTATCTGTTTCACCGCTCGTGCTGGACGATCGCCGACTATTGCTACCTGCAGGACCTGTTCGTCGCCGAGGAGGCGCGCAATCTCGGGCTCGGCCGTGCGCTGATCGAGGCGGTGGAGCGGGAGGCCCGCGCGGCGGGCGCGAGCCGCGTCCACTGGCTGACCCACGAGAGCAACGCGACCGCGCGTGCGCTGTATGACACGCTGGCGGATCGGCCCGGCTTCATCCAGTATCGCAAGCTGTTCTGAACATCGATTCTTGAGACGGTCATGGCGATGGCGGCGCAAGCTGCGGCGTTGAAAGCACCTGGACGCCTGTTCCTGGACGTCGAGCAGTCGGTTTGCGGCCGCGCCTGGCGCGACCGGCTCGACGAGCGCGGCACCGCGCGCGCGCTGACCATTGCGCAGCGCCACGACGTGCCGGAATTGCTCGCCCGCATCCTCGCCGGCCGCGGCGTCGAGCCCGACGCGGTCGAAGCGTTTCTCGATCCGACGGTGAAGCGGCTGATGCCGGACCCGCACGTCGTCACCGCGATGGAAGCGGCGGCGGGGCGCATCGCCGAGGCGGTGACGCGCGGCGAGCAGATCGCGATCTTCGGCGACTACGATGTCGATGGCGCAACGGCGTCGGCGCTGCTCACGCGTTTTCTGCGCAGCGGCGGCCTCGATCCGATCGTCTACATCCCCGATCGCATCTTCGAAGGCTATGGCCCCAATGTCGAAGCGATCCGCGGCCTCGCCGAGCGCGGCGCCAAGCTGCTGATCACCGTCGATTGCGGCACCCAGAGCATCGAGCCGCTGGCCGAGGCGCGCAAACTCGGCCTCGACGTCATCGTCATCGACCATCACCAGGCCGACGAGCGGCTGCCGGACGCGCTGGTGGTCAATCCGAACCGGCTCGACGACCTCTCCGAGCTCGGCCATCTCGCCGCCGTCGGCGTCGTGTTCATGACGGCGGTCGCGGCCAACCGCCTGTTGCGCGCGCGGGGTTGGTGGACCGACGCGCGGCCCGAGCCTGACCTGCTCGGGCTCCTCGACATCGTCGCGCTCGGCACCGTCGCCGACGTGGTGCCGCTGAAGGGCCTCAACCGCGCCTTCGTCGCCAAGGGGCTGATCGCGCTGCGCCGGCGCGAGAACGTCGGGCTCACGGCGCTGATGGACGCCGCGCGGCTCTCCGGTCCGCCGGAGCCGTGGCATCTCGGCTTCCTGCTCGGCCCTCGCATCAATGCCGGCGGCCGCATCGGCCGTGCCGATCTCGGCGTGCGGCTGCTGCTGGAGGACGATCCGGTGGAGGCCGGACGGATCGCGGCCGAACTCGACCGTCTCAACCGCGAGCGCCAGGCGATGGAGCAGGTCATGCTCGCCGAGGCCGAAGCCGAGGCGATGGCCGCGCTTGGTCTCGAGGAGAAGGGCGCGGTGGTGGTGGTCGCTGCCGCCAACTGGCATCCGGGCATCGTCGGGCTGATCGCCGCGCGATTGAAGGAGCGGTTCAACCGGCCGGCGTTTGCGATTGCGCTCGAGCCCGGCGGCACCGGCACCGGCTCGGGCCGCTCGATCCTGGGTGTCGATCTCGGCAAGACCGTGCGGCACGCCGTCGCCGAGGGCCTGCTGCTCAAGGGCGGCGGTCATGCC
>CAMDEB010000450.1 GCA_945893085.1 Rhodoplanes serenus
CCGGCGGCGATCGTCGAGGCGTCCGGGTTCATCTGCGCGATCAGCGGCACCAGCGACGCCGCGGCGCCAACAGCGCCCACGGTGGCGGTCGCAATGTAGAGGAAATCACGACGGGTCGGCTCGGCCGAAATGCTGGTCACGGTCTCAGGTCCCTCATTGGCCGGTCAGCCCACCCGCGCTGAGAACCGGAGGGTGATTTATCTCCCCACGGCGGCGAACGGGCCAGCCGCCTTGGTCCTGAGGCAGGACGAAAAGCGGCAATCCGGCGGCGTTTATTGGCACCCTTGCCGGGAGAGCGCAAGCCCGCTATCGCGGCAATGACCAAAAGTCGCACAACTCATTCGCCGGCCGCGATTTTCGGGTACCGCCCGACCGCGAGGAAAGGTCCCGCCGCCGTCATGCGCTTAGCCCTCTATGAGCCCGACATCGCACAGAACACCGGGACGATTCTGCGGCTGTGCGCGTGTCTCGGGGTCGAGGCGCATATCGTCGAGCCCACCGGATTTCCAAGCTCGGACCGCGCCTTCCGCCGCGCCGGCATGGATTACCTCGATCGGGTGGCGCTGACGCGTCACGTCTCCTGGGCGCATTTCGATGCCTGGCGGCGGAGCCAGCGCCTGCGCCTGGCGCTGTTCACCACCAAGGCCGCGCGGTCCTATCTCGATCACCGGTTCGAACCCGACGACATCCTGCTGTTCGGCCGCGAGTCCGCCGGCGTGCCCGAGGCGGTCCACCAGGCGGCTGATGCCAGGCTGACGATCCCGATGCGGGAGGGCCTGCGCTCGATCAACGTGGCGGTGGCCGCCGCCATGGTCCTGGGCGAGGCGATGAGGCAGACGGACGGATTCCGTTTTGAATAGGATGGCAGCCGTGAGCAGCCCCCTCCCCGACGCGGCGACGCTGGAGGCCCGCAAGGCGCAAGCCCGCGCCTGGTTCGAGCGCCTGCGCGACGACATCTGCGCTGAGCTCGAAGCGGTCGAGGATGCGCTGCCGGCCGACGCGCCGCTGGCGGAGCGCGCGGCGGGCCGTTTCGTGCGCACGCCGTGGCAGCGCACCGACCGGGACGGCGGCGGCGGGACCATGGCGCTGATGCGCGGCCGGGTGTTCGAGAAGGTCGGCGTCCACGTCTCGACCGTGCACGGCGAGTTCGCGCCCGAGTTCCGCAAGGAGATTCCCGGCGCCGACGCCGATCCGCGGTTCTGGGCGTCCGGCATCTCGCTGATCGCGCATCCGCAGAACCCGCACGTCCCGGCGGTGCACATGAACACCCGCTTCGTCGTCACCACCAAGGCCTGGTTCGGCGGCGGTGCCGACCTCACGCCCGTGCTCGATCGCAGGCGCAGCCAGAGCGATCCCGACACGCTCGCCTTCCACGCCGCCATGAAAGCAGCGTGCGACGCGCATCCGGACGTCGCGTCCTACGACAAGTTCAAAACCTGGTGCGACGAGTATTTCTTCCTCAAGCACCGCAACGAGATGCGCGGCATCGGCGGCATCTTCTACGACTATCTCGACAGCGGCGGCTGGGAGAAGGACTTCGCCTTCACGCAAGATGTCGGCCGGGCGTTCCTGAAAATCTATCCCGAGCTGGTGCGCCAAAACTTCGCCGCGCCCTGGAGCGAGGCCGAGCGCGAGGAGCAACTCGTCCGCCGCGGCCGCTACGTCGAGTTCAATCTGCTCTACGACCGCGGCACCATCTTCGGCCTGCGCACCGGCGGCAACGTGGAGTCGATCCTCTCGTCGATGCCGCCGGTGGTGAAGTGGCCCTGAGGCCGCGGTCAGCGCATCAACGCACTGCCCACCATCATCAGCCCGCCCAGCAGCACCACCGCATCGAGGATGCCGGTGTGCACATGGATCGGCAGCCGCTTGACGAAGGCCTTCGCCAGGAACGCGCCCGGAAACGCTATCAGCCCGATCAACAGCGCGAACGCCACGGTCTTTGCATCGATCGCGCCGGCGACGCCGAATACGGTGAGCCGCACCACGCCGATCGCGATCGACACCACCGCGTCGGTCGCGATCACCGCCGCGCCTTCGAGCCCGGCCGCCATCAGCACCGACAGCAGGATGACGCCCGCCCCGACCGTGCCGCCCACGGCCGTTCCATAGCCCGCCGAACCGAGCACCAGTCCGCGCTCGTCGAGGGTGACGGCGCGGCGGCGCATCGCGTAGCGCAACGGCACGGTCAGCATCAGCATGGTGCCGATCACCAGCGCCGCGCCCTTGCCGGTGAGCAGCGTGTAGCCGTAGGCGGTGACGATCGCAGGCGGCACCGCGCCCAGCAGCACGAGCATGACCTTCCGCCAGTCGACGAAGCTCAGGAAGGCGAACACCCGGCCGGCGTTGGTGAGCAATCCCGACATGGCGATGATCGGCACCACGGGTTCGGCGCCGAGGATCGGCACCAGCACCAGCGGCATCAGCGCACCGGTGCCGTAGCCGGCCACCCCGCCGAGCACGGAGCCAACCAGCGCCACGCCCGCGACCAGCAGGAGTTGAAATAGCGAAATGTCGGCGAATGCGGCGACCACGGCCGCACCGTAAACGCGATCAAATGCCTCAGCCAGTGGCTGGCTTGCAAGCCCGTCATTCCGGGACGCCGCGAAGCGGCAAGCCCGGAATCCAGAGCCGCGCGTTCGGGATTAGCGGTCGCATCTGGATTCCGGGCTCGCTCGCTGCGCTCGCGCCCCGGAATGACTAACGTGATACGAGATCGGCCGGCGAGATCAGCACGCCGAAGCGCTCGCACCAGATCACCACGCTCTTGTAATCCTTCAGGTTGACCCCGGCGGGGATCGGATAGCGCTGGCTGCCCTTGAACGCGCGCAAGCGGCCGAGATCGACGAACATCGACTTGTTCACGTGCTCTTCGTTGCGCACGCTGGCGCGCGGAACGAGATAGACGTGATACTTCGGTCCCGGTCCCACCTCGAAATCGTTTTCAAGAAAGACGGTGCGTTCGTAGGCGCTGACCTTGCCGCGCCCCCAGTGCACCGGGTCCGACGGATTGGCGTGGATGAAGGTGCCGGCGGCAACCGGCACGGGAGCCGGCTGCGCCGGCGGCGCGCTTGCAGCCGATGACGCTGGAGCAGCAGCAGTGCCGGCCGCGCTCGGCTGCGGCGGCGCAGCGCTCGCAGCCGGCGGCGTTGGAGCAGGCACACTGCCGGCCGCGCTCGGTTGAGGCGGCGTGACAACCGCGGCCAATGGCGCAACGTCGGCTTGGGTCAGTTCCTCCATGGCAGGCGGCGGCGGGAATACGAACGAAAACAGGAAGAAGCCCAGCGCCACGCCGAAGCCGGTGCCGAGCACGCCGCCGAGAACAAAGATCGCCAAGCCGCGCCAGAAACGTCGCATCGGAACCCCCTTCGAACGCTCGCAATCTACCGTTGATTGCGCCATGGTGCATTCACGAGCCCGTCAGGCATGTTCACATTCGCTTTTTGCCGGCCGGCGCTACACGCAGCGTGTTCCATTGACCGCG
>CAMDEB010000451.1 GCA_945893085.1 Rhodoplanes serenus
CGACCCCGAGCAGGATCGAGCTCGCCATCATCACTGCCGCCAGGAATGCGGCGCGGCGCGTCACGAAAGCCAACGCAACCCAGTAGGTCAGCAGCACGGAGCCGACCGCGCCGGCGAGCGAGGGAATGCGATAAAGCCATATGGTCGTGAGTGAATCCGGCACGCCGAGGGTATCGGCGGTTTTGACCACGGCGGCCTGCAGCCAGTAGATGCCGACCGGCTTTTTGTAGCGGACATCGTCCTGGTAGCGGATGTCGACGTAGTCGCCGCTTTCGACCATCTGCTTGGTTGCTTGAGCGAATCTGGCCTCATCACGATCAATTGGAGGCACTTGGAAGAAGCCGGGCAGGAACGCCAGCAGCGCGGCGAGCACCAGCACCGCGGCGGCGCGCCGATGCGACGCCATGGCGGCGTCGACGATTGCTCCGAGGCCCTTGGCGCGCCAGGAGAATCGGCCGTCGCGGCTGGTGGTCGTGGCCATGCCCTACCCTTGAATCGGGCGGACAATAGAGAAAACGCCGCACCGGCGAAAGCGCGATGGCCGCGCCGCTCACGCCGTCTCGGTGCGCCTGAGCACGCGCTCAGCGGCCGTGCCCGGCGCCGCTCAGGTCTTGTAGGACGGATCGCGCCGGTCGAGCATCCGCTTGAGCGCCGGCCACTCCAGCGAGCCGTGCGCACGCCGCTTGCCGGAGGCATCCGGCGACGGCATCACGGTGAGCTGCGCGTTCGAGCGCGCGATCACCTGCTGCGGCGGCATGTTGATGTCCGAATTGCAGGCCATCGCCAGCAGCTGCGTCTGGCAGGCGCGCTCGAGCCGATAGATGCTGTTGAACGCCTGGCCGATGGTGATGCCGACCGCCAGCAGGCCGTGGTTGCGCAGGATCAGCACCTCGGCGTCGCCGAGATTTTCGACCAGCCGCTGCTGCTCGTTCTTGTCGACCACCACGCCCTCGAAGTCGTGATAGGCGATCTTGCCCCAGCGCATCGCGGTCTGGGTCAGCGGCAGCAGCCCGCATTTCAGCGTCGACACCGCCATGCCGGCGTTGGTGTGGGTGTGCAGCACGCATTGCACGTCGTGCCGCGCGCCGTGGATCGCGCCGTGGATCACGTAGCCCGGCAGGTTGATCCCGTATTCCGGATTGGCGTTGGCGATGATGTTGCCTGAGAGGTCGATCTTGATCAGCGACGACGCGGTGATCTCCTCGTACATCATGCCGAACGGATTGATCAGGAAGTGCTCGTCCTTGCCCGGCACCCGCGCCGAGATGTGGTTCAGGTGCAGGTCGGTCATGCCGTAGAGATCGACCAGCCGGTAGCAGGCGGCGAGATCGACCCGGGTCTGCCACTCCACCGGGTCGATGCCGTTGGCCGGCTGCGCCGTGGCGGTGTCGATCTTCGGGACCGTGTTCATCGCAAAACCTCCTCGTTCGTCGCACGCCGCATCAATTGGTCTGGATCTTCGCTTCGGTGATGATCTGGTGCCATGTCGTCACATCGGCGTCGTAGATTTTTTGCAGCTCGTCCGCCGTGCCGGTGCGCGGCTGCATGATCAGTTCGCGGAACTTCTGCTGGATCTCCGGCGTCGCGATCGCGGCGGTGATTTCCTTGTTCACCCGCAGCACGATGCTTGGGGGCGTCTTGGCCGGCAGCACGATCCCGTTCCAGGAATAGGTCAGATAACCGCGAACACCGCCCTCGTCGACCGTTGGAACGTCCGGCAGGAACGGATTGCGCTTGAGCGACGAGACGGCGATCGCCCGCATCGCACCCTGGTTGATCTGGCCGATCGCGCCCGGGATGGTCTCGAACGCCGCCTGGATGCTGCCGGAGATCAGCCCGGTCATCACCTCGCCCGTGGTGCGGAACGGCACCACCGGCACCTTGAGGCCCGCCATCGAGGCGAACTTCAGCATCGAGAGGTTCTGCGCGGTGCCGACCGCGATGGAGCCGAAGTTGAACTTGTCGGGATCGGCCTTGGCGGCGGCGATCACGTCCTGCACCGTCTTGAGCGGGCTGTCCTTGTGCACGAACAGGACGAAGTCGAAGGTGGCCATCGGGCCGACCGGCGTGAAGTCGCGCGCCCACTCATAGGGCATCGACTTGAACATCGAGCGCGAGATCGCGTTCTGGCTGCTGACCCAGAGCATGGAATGGCCGTCGGGCGCGGCGCGGGCGAGCGCCAGCGCCGCGGTCGCCCCGCCGGCGCCCGGCATGTTCTCGATCACGACCGGCTGGCCGATCGACCGCGACATCACGTGCCCGATGGCGCGGCCGGCGATGTCGCCGAGGCCGCCGGCGCCGAAGCCCATGATGAGCCTGACCGGCCGCGTCGGCCACTCCTGCGCCGTGGCAGGGCCTGCCAGACCGAAACCGATGACGCACGCCGCGAACCATAAACGAAGCGAAACTCTCAAATCGTCCTCCCCGTGTTCTTGTTCCCGAAACGGTTCAGCGCTTCAACGGCGCGAATGGCGCGGGCGACATCAGCTTGCTCTCCTGCTTGATAAGATAGCCCGCCTCCGCGTTCATATCGATATAGGCGAGCCACTCGGGATCCTTGAACAGCGCCGTGCGCCGCTTGGTGCGGTCGGCTGCGTCCTCGTAGACCCAGATGTGGACGTAGGTGTTGACGTCGCCGGTCTCGCTCACCAGCCAGGCCAGCGGTTCGCCGAAATGCTTCTTCTGCGTCGCCAAGCCGTGCTTTTCATAGAGCGCGAGCTGCTTGCGCAAGGTGCCGACGCGGACGGTGTAGGTGCGGTGGTCCAGCAGCATGTCAATCTCTCTCGCTCGGCGTTTGGTTGCCCCAGGCTACAACGCCGCAGCAACGAATGAAACCAGCCGGCCGATCCGATAGCGTCCTAATTTTATATCGCTTCAGCGATTGATCGCGCCACGGTGCATCCGACCCCAAGACCCAAAAGATGCCGTTGAGTACGCGACGATCATTTACTCGCGGAACGCCGCGCGGCTTGTTCGGCGGCATTGGTTTGATGGCGGCCCATTCAAAATCGTTGAGTTCGTAGCGCATGATTCGTGGTTCCGGTTTGGGAGCCTGAGTCACGTGCTGGGCGGGACCATCAACCTACGAAGGCCCATCAAGACAGATGCCAATACCCTGATTTCACTTCCGCTTTTGGGCATTAGCCGACATGGCTGGACCTGCTACTGGCTCGACCGGGTCGCGAATGACCCAACGCGGCCATTAGTGGGTGCTCTCGGCATCACTGGTTAAGACACGGATAACATTAATGCGCGTAAAGGCGAATGACGACATTTATCAGCGTTTTATTTTTGTCTGTAAGTTACTTTGGAATCGTCCCGTGAACGAATTGTCGCAGTTGTGCTGGCCCAGTGTTCGGAGGCAAACATCATGTACAAGCTGTTCCGTGCGGATGATTCCGGGAATGTTGCGATCGGTTTCGCGCTCGCGCTGCTGCCCCTCACGCTGGCCGTAGGCTCCACAGTCGATTACTCGCA
>CAMDEB010000452.1 GCA_945893085.1 Rhodoplanes serenus
TCAAAACCTTGCTGCGAAAAGCCGCCGAGCGGACCGTCGAAGCCACCTGGAAACGCATCGGCGCGCTCCTGCAAGCCTTCACGCCGCAGGAATGTGCCAACTACTTCCGAAACGCAGGATATGCTTCAGCTTAAACGGATCAGACTCTAACCAGCATCCCAGCTAGACTTGCGGCCGGCTTCGAAAAGGAGCCGGCCGTTTGCATTTGGGGGATGTCATGTCCGGTTTGTTTCGCGTCCTGTGCGCGATGCTCGCAATGGCATGCTGCGCGGCGACCTCCGCCAGCGCCCAGCAATACCCGTCGCAGACCATCAAGATCATCGTCTCGCTCGCGCCGGGCGGCGTCGCCGACATCGTCGCGCGCGCGTTCGCCGCCAAGCTCGGCGAGCAGGGCAAGTCCGTGGTGGTCGAGAACCGCACCGGCGCGGGCGGCGCGATCGGCGCCGATGCCGCGGCGAAATCCCCGCCCGACGGCTATACGCTGTACATGGGATTCCACGGCACGCAGTCGATCCTGCCGCACCTGACCAAGCTGCCCTACGACGCGGCCAAGGATTTCTTACCGATCATCTTCATCGCCACCTCGCCGAACATCCTGGTGGTGCATCCCTCGGTGCCGGCACGCACGCCGCAGGAGCTCGTCGCCCATATCAAGGCCAACCCGGGCAAGGTGACTTACGGCTCGCCGGGCGTCGGCAGCTCCGGACATCTCGCGGGCGAGCAGTTCAAGCAGATGAACAATCTCGACATCGTCGCGGTGCACGATCGCGGCGCAGCGCCTGCGCTGCAGGACCTGGTGGCCGGGCAGGTCTCGCTGATGTTCGACATCGTGCCGCTGACCAAGGAGCAGCTCGCGGGCGGCCGGGTGCGCGCGTTGGGCGTCACCTCCGCGAAGCGCGAGCCCGCAGTGCCGCAGGTGCCGACCATGGCGGAGGCCGGCATGCCGGGGATCGAGGGCGGTCCGTGGTTCGGCCTGTTCGCGCCGGCCGGCACGCCGCGTGCCGCGATCGACTGGATCAACGCCGAGGCGAAAAAGGTGTTCTCCGCGCCGGATCTGCGTTCGCGTCTCGAAGGACAGGGGCTGACGCTGCCGCTCGGCTCACCGGAGGATTTCGGTGCGCATGTGGCGGCCGAGACCAAGCGCTGGGGCGAGGTGATCCGCAAGGGCGACATCAAGATCGCGCAGTGACGGCAATTGCGTCGCGCGGCTAGTTGTTGCCTCTGGGGATGATGTTGAAGACGTAGCCGAGGTAGGACAGTTCCTGTCCGCTGGTCGGCGTGGTGCGGCTGATGAAATCGAACACCTTGCCGTCCTTGACACCATAGTTGGCGAGCCGCTCGACCTTGCGGTTCTTGTCGAAATAGACCGCGACCACGCGCTGGTCGGTGACCTTCTGCGGCAGGAAGGCGACCGGCTGCTCGCCGCGCTGGGAGATGTAGTAGAACGCCTCGCCGCTGACGGTGGCGACGGTCGAGGGGGTGCCGAGCACGATCAGCACCTGCTCCTGGCTGGCGCCGAGCGGGATCTGTTCGAGCGCGCCCTCGGGCACGACGTAGCCGCGCTGGTACACCTGGGTGAAGTTGTCGGTGCAGCCGCCGATCGTGAGACCGGCTGCAGCGATCGCGAGCCACGCGGCCACGGCGGCGCGCCGCCGCAGGCTTCCGCCCAGTGAACTGTTCGACCCCGTCATTTCGCTTGCATCCAAGGTGTTGGCCGGCGTACCCGAGGCAAAATCCATTTGCAACGCCGGCCGGTTGCCGCAGTTGCAGCCTAGCGAGCCATCCTTATGAAATTGTTCCCCTTTCGCCGCTCCCGGCGAAACCCCAGCATTGACGCCCTCTATGGCATGATCGTGGCGCAGGCGCGATCCCCGGCGTTCTATCGCGGCTATGGGGTGCCGGACACGGTCGAAGGTCGGTTCGACATGATCCTGCTGCACCTGGCGCTGCTGCTGCGCCGATTGCGCGAAACGGCCTCCGAAGGGCCCATGGGGCAGGAGCATTTGGGACAGGAGCTCTTCGACCGGTTCTGCCGTGACATGGACGGCAATTTCCGCGAGATGGGGGTCGGCGACCTGGCGGTTCCGAAGCGGATGCTGCAGGTGGCGGAGGCGTTCTACGGCCGCGCCGCCGCTTACGATCAGGCGCTCGATGGCGGCGATGCTGCGGCGCTGGAAGCGGCGCTCGGGCGGAACGTGTTCGGTGGCGGAGCGGCTCTCGGCGCGCGGCGCCTGGCCACCTATATGCGCCAGGCGGCAACCGGCTTGGCCGTCCAGGATGGCTTGGCGCGCGGGGAACTCCGGTTTCCCGATCCCGATGCCGTTGTTGAGCCGTCGGAAGGAGCACGACAGCCATGAGCAAGCGCCGATCCCCTGAACGCCCGTCCGACGAGCGGCTTTGGAGCGTGCCGGTTGCGGTTGCCGAGCTGCCCGAGACCGAGCGTCGAGTCGACCTGTCAGCCGACGAAACCACGCGCTCGACCATTGCCAAGGCCGCCGGCGTCGTCGCGCTGCCGCGTCTCGATGCCTCGTTCGAACTGGCGCGGCATGGCCGCGACGGCGCGCATGTCACCGGCCGGATCGCAGCCACGGTCGTTCAGAGCTGCATCGTCACGCTCGAGCCGATCGAAAGCCGGATCGAGGAGGCGGTCGACCTGGTGTTCCTGCCGCCCCGCGAACCGGCGGCGGAGCCGCGCCGCTTGTCCGATGATTTCGATGACGACGACGAGGTCGATGTCGAGTTCGCCGCCGCCGTCGCCACCGAAACTGACGAGCCGCCGGAGGTCTTGCAGGAGGGCGCCGTCGATCTCGGCGCGGTGGCGGTCGAGTTTCTGTTTCTGGGAATTGATCCCTATCCGCGCAAGCCGGGCGTCGTGTTCGATGCACCGCCGGCCGGAGATCCCGGGACCCATCCGTTCGCGGCGCTGGCAGCCCTGAAAAAATCCAGCGACGGCTCGAAGGAAGGCTAGCGCGACGCCTGAGACGCCCGCCGCCGGCGCGGCTTCCCGCCCTGTTGTATCCCCCAGCCGACGCGCTATTGTCGCCGTTCATCCACTTGCCAAAGCCTAGATTCGGCGTCCGCATACTGCGGCAAAGGTTGATCCATGCCCCAGAAGGTTCGCATCGCGCTGGACGCCATGGGGGGCGATCACGGGCCGTCGGTGGTGGTGGCAGGTGCGGAAATCTCGCTGATCCGACATCCCGACAGCGAATTCATCCTGTTCGGCGACCGCGCCAAGGTTGAGCCGCTGCTGGCCGGGCAACCGCGGCTCGCCAGCTCGGCCCGGCTGGTGCACACCGACGTCGCCGTCAAAATGGACGATAAGCCGAGCCAGGCGCTGCGCAACGGTCGCTGGAAATCGTCGATGTGGCTCGCCATCGACGCGGTCAAGAAGGGCGAGGCGGACGTCGCGGTCTCGGCCGGCAACACCGGCGCTCT
>CAMDEB010000453.1 GCA_945893085.1 Rhodoplanes serenus
CGCGCGACATGCTGGAGCTGCACGGCGCGGCCAAGGTGCCGCACCGGAACAAGGAGCTGATCGCGCGGATGTTCAACCGTCCGCCGTCGTCGGTGAACTGCTTCGAGTCGCACGTCGGCGGCGGCTTCGGCATCCGCGGCGAGATCTATCCGGAGGACATCCTGGTCTGCGCCGCGGCGATGCGGTTGGAGCGGCCGGTGAAATGGATCGAGGACCGGCGCGAGCATCTGATCGCCGCCAACCATTCGCGCCACCAGCATCACCACGTGCGCGCCGCCTGCACCGCCGAGGGCGAAATCCTCGCCATCGACGACGAGATCTTCCACGACAACGGCGCCTATGTCCGCACCCACGCGACCCGCGTCGCGATGATGACCTGCGGCGTGCTGCCCGGGCCGTATCGCATTCCCGGCGCCTATCGCGCGACCTGCCACTTCCGGCTCACCAACAAGACGCCGGCCGCGACCTATCGCGCGCCGGGCCGCTTCGAGACCACGTTTGTGCGCGAGCGGCTGGTCGACGCTATCGCCCACAAGCTCAAGCTCGATCCGATCGCGGTGCGCAAGCGCAACGCGGTGACTGTCGCCGAGATGCCGTTCAAGCGGCCGCTGGAGGCGCTGGGCGAGGAAATACATTTCGACTCCGGCGACTATCACGCGCTGCTCGACCAGGTGCTCGAATATGTCGAGTGGGACAAGCTCAACGCCGACCTGAAGGCGCGGCGCGCCAAGGGCGAGATGGTCGGTGTCGGGCTGGTGATGTTCGTCGAGAAGGCCGGGCTCGGTCCGGTCGACGGCGTCAAGATCATGGTCGACACCAGCGGCGCGGTGGAGGTGCTCACCGGCGGCGCCTCGATCGGGCAGGGGTTCGAGACCGTGATGGCGCAGGTCGCCGCCGAGACGCTCGGCGCCGACTACAAGAAGATGCGCGTGATCCACGGCCAGACCGACCGCATCGAGCACGGCATCGGCGCGCATGCCTCGCGCGCCACAGTGATGACCGCCTCGGCGACGCAGGTCGCGGCATTGAAGGTGCGCGAGAAGGCGCTGTCGGTCGCGGCCGAACTGCTGCAGGCGCCGGTGGACGTGCTGGATATCGTCAACGGCGAGGTCATCCGCACCGATCGCCCCGGCGGGCCTTCGATCAGCCTCGGCCAGATCGCCGCGTCGCTGTCGAACACGTCGAAGACGCTGGGCACGCGCGAGCCGGGGCTCTCGGCCGAAGGCTTCTTCTACGCCGAGCATCAGGTCTATCCGTATGGCAATCATCTCGCCGTGGTGAAGGTCGATCCCGACACCGGCGGCGTGCAGGTGCTGCGCTATGTGATCGGCTACGACATCGGCCGCGCCATCAACCCGACGCTGGTCAAGGGCCAGATCGCCGGCGGCTTCACGCAGGGGCTGGGCGGCGCGCTGCTGGAGGAGTTCACCTACAACGAGCGCGGCGATCCGCTCGCCGTCACCTTCGCCGATTATCTGCTGCCGACGGTGCGCGAGACCCCCGACGTCGAGATCGTGCTGACCGAGAACTATCCGAGCCCGCTCAATCCGCTCGGCATCAAGGGCGCGGGCGAGAGCGGCATCAACGGCGTCGGCGGCGCGATCGCGGCCGCGATCGACCAAGCCATCGGCATTCCCGGCGCCATCACCGAGCTTCCGGTGACGCCGCAGCGGTTGAAGGCTATTATCGACCGCCGGCGTTGAACGCCGGCAAGGAGCCAGCCATGAACGAGAACGTCGATCCGCGCGCCGCGAACCGCGCATCCAACGCGCCGAAGCAGGACCTGCGCGCCTGGCTGGCGCAGATGGAGGCGGCGGGCGAGGTGACGCACATCAGCGGCGCCGAGCGCGAGCGCGAGATCGGCGGCATCGTCGACATCTATCAGCGCAAGATCGGCAACCCGGCGGTGCTGTTCGACGACATCCCCGGTTTCCCGAAGGGCCACCGCATCCTCGCCAACATTCTCACTTCGAACCGCCGCATCAACCTGACGATGGGCAACCCGGTCGACGGCACCGCGATCGAACTGGTGCGGCACTGGCGCAAGTACATGAAGGAGGCGAAGTCGATTCCGCCGGTGACGGTGGCGAGCGGGGCGCTGCTGGAGAACGTCAAGACCGGCGACGACATCGACCTGTTCAAGATCCCGGTGCCGCGCTGGCACGAGCACGACGGCGGCTACTACATCGGCACCGGCGACATGGTGATCATGCGCGATCCCGACACCGGCTGGATCAACTACGGCGCCTATCGCGTGCAGGCACACGAGAAGAATGTCGCCACCGTGATGTGCTCCAAGGGCAAGCACGGCGACATGATCCAGAAGAAATATCACGAGCGCGGGTTGCCGTGCCCGGTGGCGGTGGTGTGCGGCATGCACCCGGCGCTGTTCATGATCGCGGGCTTGGAGATTCCGCACGGCAAGAACGAGTACGACGCGGCCGGCGGGCTGCTGGGCGAGCCGGTGCAGGTGATCCTCGGGCCGAAAACCGGTCTGCCGATTCCGGCGCACGCCGAGATCGCCTTCGAGGGCTTCATCCATCCCAACGATCGCATCGACGAAGGCCCGCTCGGCGAATGGACCGGCTACTACGCCGGCGGCCTGAAGAAGGAGCCGGCGATCCGCATCGAAACCATGATGTATCGCGACAATCCGATCCTGCTCGGCGCCATTCCCGGCATCCCGCCGGACGACGATTCGTTTTATCGCGGCAGCTATCGCTCGGGCGCGGTGTGGAACCAGCTCGAGGCCGCGGGCGTGCCCGAGGTCAAGGGCGTGTGGTCGCACGCCGCCGGCGGCAGCCGGCTCTGGCTCACGGTGGCGATCAAGCAGATGTACGCCGGCCACGCCAAGCAGGCCGGACTGATCGCCTCGCAGTGCCACGCCGGCGCCTATGTGAACCGTTTCGTCGTCGTGGTCGACGACGACATCGATCCGGCCGACATCGACAAGGTGATCTGGGCGATGTGCACCCGCTTCGATCCGCGCGAGGGCATGGAGACGCTGCGCGGCTGCTGGTCGTCGGCGCTCGATCCGATGGCCTATGCCACCGACGATCCGCGCAACGCCCGCGTGGTGATCGACGCCTGCAAGCCGTTCGGCCGCAGAGACACGTTCCCGGTCGTGGTGCGTGTCAGCCAGGAGGTGGAAGACCTGGTGCGCGGCAAGTTCGGCGCGTTCCTGCCGAAGTGAGTTTGATGCTGGTGCCACACAAAAGGTTTCGTGTCCCGGGCGCAGCGCAGCACGTAGTGGTGCGCTGCAGACCCGGGAACCAGGTTTCGTCGGGAATTAAGCAAGCTGGGTCCCGGATCAGCGGTGCACCGCTGCGCGCTGCACCGCATCCGGGACACGAGACCGTGTTGTTTGGTAGCAATTAAAATTCATATGAACGAAAAAGTGGACATCACCC
>CAMDEB010000454.1 GCA_945893085.1 Rhodoplanes serenus
GTGCGGCATCAGCATCTTGATGGCGTTGAAGGTTGCATCGACAGGTCCATTGCCGGTGCTTTGCACCGTCTTTGCTTGGCCGTCGATATCGAGCGTCAGAGTTGCAGTTTGCGGGCCCATGGTCCCGGCGATCACGGTCAGCGACACCAGCTTGATGCGGTCCTCGGAGGTCGCGATCTCCTCGTCGACCAGCGCCTCGATGTCCTCGTCATAGACATGCTTCTTGCGGTCGGCGAGCGTCTTGAAGCGCACGAAGGCGTCTTCGAGCTGGTTCGCGGCCAGGTGATAGCCCAGCTCTTCCAGCTTGTGTTTGAAGGCGTTGCGGCCGGAATGCTTGCCCATCACCAGCGAGGTCTGTTTCACGCCGACGGTCTCGGGCGTCATGATCTCGTAGGTCTGGGTATTCTTCAGCATGCCATCCTGATGGATGCCGGATTCATGCGCAAACGCATTCCGTCCGACGATCGCCTTGTTGTATTGCACCGGGAACGAGGTCACCGCGGATACGAGCTTCGATGCGCGGGTCAGCATCGTGGAATCGACGCCGGTCCAGAACGGCATGACGTCATTGCGCACCTTCATCGCCATCACGACCTCTTCGAGCGCGGCGTTCCCTGCCCGCTCGCCGATGCCGTTGATGGTGCATTCGATCTGTCGCGCGCCGGCGCGCACGCCGGCGAGCGAATTCGCCACCGCCATGCCGAGGTCGTCGTGGCAGTGCACCGAGAAGCGCGCCAGGTCGGAGTTCGGCACGCGCTCGCGCACCATTGTGAACAGATTGAAGTACTCCTCCGGCACGGTATAGCCGACCGTGTCCGGGATGTTGATTGTGGTCGCGCCGGCCTTGATCGCGGCCTCGACGCAGCGGCAGAGGAAATCGTGCTCGGTGCGGGTGCCGTCCTCGGCCGACCATTCGACGTCGTCGGTATGGCTGCGCGCGCGGGTGACCTGCCCGATCACCATCTCGAGCACCTCGTGCGGCTCCTTCTGCAGCTTCCACTTCATGTGGACTGGCGAGGTGGAGAGGAAGGTGTGGATGCGCTTGCGCTGCGCCGGCTTGATCGCCTCGGCGCAACGGTCGATATCCTTGGGCGAGGCGCGGGAGAGACCGCAGATCACGGCATTCTTGGCGCGCTTGGCTATGTCCTGGACGGCGGCAAAGTCGCCCTCCGAGGCAATCGGAAAACCGGCTTCGATGATGTCGACGCCCATCAAGTCGAGCAGCTCGGCGACTTCGAGTTTCTCTTCATGGGTCATGGTGGCGCCGGGACACTGCTCGCCGTCGCGCAAGGTGGTATCGAAGATGACGACGCGGTCCTTGTCGGACTGGGCCGGGGTGTTCATGGGATTTGTCCTTCTCGTCGCATGCGCCGCTCCTGGCGCTCTATCGGGTTCTGGTCTCCGTTCGACCCCCTGAGCGCCCAGGCACACATGCCCAGCCGGCTCTCAGGGGCGGATAAGGAGCAGCAGCCCACCGAGAATGAGGGCGGCATCGGGCCCGGCCGTTCCGGCCGCCCGTCCGATCGCGCAGATATCGTGGCGCGTGGACATTGCCTCAAAACCCTCGTCGTTGGCCCCTCAAAGTCCGGGAATAGAGTTAATCCCGGCTTAAGCTGGACCGAACGGCCTGTTCTAGCGGATGTGCCGCTCGGCCCGCAAGGGCGGATCGGAGCCGGCCGCATCTCGGATTTAGGGACGCCGCCCCTCACCGCCACCAATGGCCCAGGAAGGCTAAGACGAAATCCTGCATCTTCGGGTCGAGATCGGCCGGACCCCGCACGATACGGATATCGGCCAGTTCCGGCTTCTGCTCCGACGCCAGGTGATCGAGGATGCGCCGGCGCAGCGGCTCGGCGTCGAGCGGCGCGCGAAGAATCTGCATCAGCGCCATGCGCGGTCCGGCCAGCACCACATGCCAGCCGGGTACGGCGGAAAAGTCGTCGGGCCCAAGCCCGGTCTCCTCGGCCACCTCGCGCAGCACGCTGCCGGCAAGGTCGACGGCGTCGCCGACGACATCGCCCGGCTCGGGCGTGCCCGATGGGAAGTAGATCTGACCGGCGTTGACGGTGTGGGGCGCCATGACGCCGAGCAGGAAAGCGCCGTCGGCCGCCTGCAGCGCGCCTTGCGCAAAACAGTTCGTCACCGATCGGTCAGGCGTTCCCCAATCCTTCCAGGCGATAAGGCTTGCGAAATCGGTCTCGAAGAACTGGCCGGACAGCACGCCGTTGGCGAGCGCATGCTCGCCGAGCATCAGCACGCGGCCGTTCCAAAGGTCCGGCTTGCCCCGCCGCAGCATCGCGAAATGCGCGTCGATCTCGGCGCGGCGCTCGTCCGCGAACGACCAGCGCCGCGGCGCAAACGCGAGGTCGAGTCGCTGGATCGAAACGACCGGAATGTGGGTCATCGGGACATATGGTCAGACCGGCTCGGGCACGAACAGGCGGCTCGGCGTCACCAGTTCGTCCTGCGCTTCAATCAGGGCAATCTCGCGGGCGCCGGCTTTGGCGGTATGAGCAAGCACGCCGAACACCGCCGACACCGCACGCGACAGCCCCTCGGCCGCCGAGCCGGTGCGAAGGTAGTGCGCAAAGAACAATGCCGCGATGGCGTCGCCGGCGCCGTTGACCGAAATCGGCAGCTTCGGCGTGCGCAGACGGTGGCGGCCGACATCGTCACAGGCCAAGAGGTCGATGGCGTCGTCCGGCGTCTCCTCGGTGACGAGCGAGGTCACCAGCACCGCGCGCGGCCCGAGCGCGCGCAAGGCATCGACGGCGGCCAGCGCATCGGAAAGGTTCGTGGTGGTCCGTCCGGTCAGGTGATCGAGCTCGAAGTGATTGGGCGTGACGATATCGGCAGCCGGTACTGCGCGCGTTCGCATGAATTCGGCGATGCCGGGCTGCACAAAGATGCCGCGACCGACGTCGCCGACCACCGGGTCGCAGCAATAGCGCGCCCGCGGGTTCGCGCGCTTCACCAGCGCCGCCGCGTCGACGATTGCCGCGCCGATCTCGGCCGATCCCATGTAGCCCGACAGCACGCCGTCGCAGCTTCCCAGCACGCCGCGCTCCTCGATGCCCTGCACCAGCTCGCGGATCATGCCGGCGTCGAAGGCGCGGCCGCGCCACTGTCCGTAGCCGGTGTGGTTGGAAAACTGCACGGTGTGGATCGGCCACACCTCGATGCCGAGCCGTTGCAGCGCGAACACCGCGGCCGCATTGCCGACATGGCCATAGGCGACGTGCGATTGGAGCGAGAGGATGTTCATGCGCACTTCTCCCTCTCCCCGCTTACGCCCGAACTCGGGTTTACCCAAGTTCGGTACGTTTAAGGTCGGCCGAAGTCAGAAA
>CAMDEB010000455.1 GCA_945893085.1 Rhodoplanes serenus
CGGCAGGGCGACGAGGGGATCCTCAATGGCGAGAAATGTTTCATCGCCAACGCGCCGGTCGGCAAGCTGTTCTTCATCGACGCGCGCAGCAATCCCAATGCGCCGCTGCGCGAAGGCACCACGATGTTCCTGGTGGAGCGCGACACGCCCGGCTTCCGCATCGGCAAGGTGTTCAACAAGAGCGGCTGGCGGTTCTATCGCACCGGCGAGATGATCTTCGAGAACGCCCGCGTGCCGCACGCCAACGTGGTCGGCCACGTCAACAACTCCGACATGAAAACGGCGGCGGCCGGCGACCGCACCGGCGGCGATCTGTTCGGCGACCTCGAGCTCGCCGCCAACGCGCTCGGCGTCTGCGTCGACGCCTGCGAACAGGCAATGCGGCACGCGCGCACCGCCAAGCATGGCGGCCAGGTGCTGTTCGAGCAGCAGCTCATCCAGCTCAAGCTCAACCGGATGAACATGCTGACCGAGGCGCTGCGCTCGCTGGTGATGCGGGTCGCCTGGGAGCACGATCACAAGGTGCATTCCGCCAACGCCGGCCTGGCGATGAACTTCTCGACCGACGTGATCCAGGAGGTCACCGAGATCAACCTGGACATTCACGGCGGCTCAGGCGGCAAGGTTGCACGGCACGCCGAGAAGCTGGTGCGCGACAGCTTCATCTGGAGCCATCTCGCCGGCGACACCGTGCAGCGGCTGAAGGTGGCGCGGCGGCTGGCGCGGTAAAAGCACGCGCTCGACATCCATTCAACTGTCATGCGCGGGCTTGACCCGCGCATCCATCGAACAAACCAAGTTGCGAAGCGGATGGATTGCCGGGTCAAGCCCGGCAATGACAGCGGTGAGATTGGCAGGGCTATTGCGCCAACGCCTTCGCCAGCAGGTCGAGCGCGGCTGAAGAAAACGCCCGCATGTTGGCGGTTCGATCGCCATGCCCGGTTTCCAGCGTGATCGATCGCTCGGTCGCGCCGACCACGGCGATGCAGGTGTGGCCGGCGGCGTCGCCGTAGCGGTTTCCGGTCGGTCCGCTGGCGCCGGTTTCCGCGACCGCCCAGCTCGCGTCGAAGCGTTGCCGGGCGGTTCGCGCCAGGTGCAGCGCATAGGCCTCGGTCGATGCTCGCATGCCGAGCTCGGACGGATTGGGCATGTCCATCAGCGCGCGTCGCGCGACGTGCGTATAAACGACCGCGCCGCCGAGGAAGTAGGCCGACGCGCCGGGCAGGGCGAGCAGCGCCGCCGAGATCAGGCCGCCGGTCGAGGATTCGGCGATGACGATCGTCTCCTTGCGCGCCTTGAGCAACTCCGCCGCCTTCTCCGCGCGCGGTATGAGGTCCTGCATTGCGATCTCCTGCGTGAAACTTGCCCGTCCGAACGTGCCGCGCCTATGATGCCGGAAATTGTGCGTCAGCGAGAGTGTCGAATGAACCTGCGTCTGATCGGGCTGGTGCTGGGTCTAGCCCTGTTCGCGCTGCCCGCGGCCGGCCAAACCTATCCGGACCGGGCGATCCGCCTGATATCGCCCAATCCGGCGGGCGGGGCGAACGACACCATCGTCCGCATCGTCGCGGCGAAGATGTCGACGATCCTGGGCGCGTCCATCGTGGTCGACAATCGCGGCGGCGCCGGCGGCAAGATCGGCGCCGAGGCGGTGGCGCGTGCACAGAATGACGGCTACACGCTGCTGGCGGCGTCGGTGTCGACGCACTCGTTCGCGCCGGTGCTTTCGCAGAAGCTCAGCTACGATCCGATCAACGATTTCGAGCCGGTCTCGCTGTTTGCCACCGTGCAGAACCTGCTGGTGGTGAATCCGAAGCTTCCCGCCCAGAGCCTCACTGAGCTGGTGGCGTTCGCCAAGGCCAACCCGGGCAAGCTGAACTACGCCTCCGGCGGGCCGGGATCGACCAGCCATTTCGCGGTCGCGATGTTCATCGCGCTGGCCGGCATCCAGGACATCACCGTGCACGTGCCGTTCCGCGGCGGCGGCCCGGCGATGACCGCGACTATCGCCGGCGACACGCAATTCTTCTTCAGCCCGATCGCCGGCATGGTGCCGTTCGTCGAGGCCGGATCGGTCCGGCCGCTGGCGGTGAGCGGCGACAGGCGCTCGGCGGCGCTGCCGCAGGTTCCGACCACCAGCGAGGCCGGCATGCCGCGCTACAAGGCGGTCGGCTGGTTCGGCCTGATGGCGCCGGCCGGTACGCCCGCGGCCATCGTCGCCAGGCTGAGCGACGCCGTCGCCGAAGCGAACAGGAGCCCGGAGGTGATCGCCGCGTTGCGCGCGCAGGGCATCGAGCCCAGCAGCAGCCGGCCGCGGGAGTTCGGCACCTTCGTGCAGGAGCAACTCGAGCTGCACCGGCAGCTGGTCAAGGACGTCGACCTCAAGATCAGCGAATAGCGTTCGAAAAAGCGATTCCAAAAAGGGAGTGAAGCGTGGCGAAGAAGTCCAAGAATCTGAGCAAGATGCCGAGCAAGAGTGCGGGCAAGACCAAGAAGCGGAACTACACCGACATCCTCTTCGAGGTGAAGGATCAGGTCGCCTGGATCACCATCAACCGGCCGCGGGTGATGAACGCGTTCCGCGAGCAGTCGCTCGACGAGATGATCGATGCGGTGAAGTCGACCCGCGAGGATCCCTCGATCGCCTGCATCGTGTTCACCGGCGCGGGCGACAAGGCGTTCTCCGCCGGCGGCGACTTCTTCGCCATGAAGCGGCTCACCTTCACCAACGGCGCCATGTGGAACGACCGCATGCAGGGGCTCGCCATGGCGATCCGCGGCGTGCCGATCCCGGTGATCGCCATGGTGCACGGCTGGTGCATGGGCGGCGGCCATGAATTGGCATTGTGGTGCGACCTGGTGATCGCCTCCGAGGATGCCATGCTCGGCCAGACCGGCGCCAAGGTCGGCGCCTGCCCGACGGTCGGCGCGACGCAGTATCTGCCGCGCATCATCGGCGAGCGGCTGGCGCGTGAGATGATCTTCTGCGCCCGGCGGTTCTCCGGCAAGGAGGCCGAGCAGATCGGCCTGATCAACAAATGCGTGAAGAAGAAAGACTTGCTGAAGGAGACGCTCAACTGGTGCGAGACCATCAAGGGCCACAGCTCGCAGACCCTGCGGATGACCAAGAAGAGCCTGAACTCCGAATCCGACAATCTGTATTCGTCGTGGCAGCACGGCATGGAGCTGCTCGCCCATGTCTGGGGCTCGCCACTAATAAGGAGCTGCCGGTCTTTTTAGGCCCCGGGGACGGCGTCATAGAAGTGGCATCGCAGTACATGGAAGTAAGCAAAAGTTTGAAAATGGCCGAATTAACGATTGCCACTTTGGCGCT
>CAMDEB010000456.1 GCA_945893085.1 Rhodoplanes serenus
ATGCTGGTGCGGCGGTCGAGCGCCTGCTCGAAGGCGAAGCGGGCGATCGAAAGGCCGACGCCGCGCTCGCCGGCGTCGGCGATGGCGCGGCCGAGGTCGTGGCCGAAGGCGTCGACGTTGAGCAGCTCGGTCTGGGCATCGAGCATGCCCTTGCACTCGATCGATTTCAGCAGCCGCTTCAATCCCGCCGCGAAGGCGTGCAGCCGCACCAGCGGAGTGAGCCGCTCGACCAGCGCCAGCGGCTCGCGCGCCTGCAGCAGGTTCGGCAAGGCCGGCAGCTCGCCGCCTGTGCCCAGCATGCCGATCGGCAGATCGCGGAAGCGCGCATCCTCGGCGAGAATGACCAGGAAGGCCTCGACGCTGCGGCCAGGCAGCCCGTCGCCGATCACGATGCCGTCGATCTCGCGCGCGTTGAGGCAGCGCGCGGCGGCGTCGACGCTGAGCGCGCCCATGACGCCCATGCGCTCGCCGACAGCGACGCTGAGCGTCGGATGGGTGTGGCCGCGGCCGATCACCAGCACCGTGGCCTCTTCGATCGGATCGGTGGCGGGAAGCTCGGCGATGATGTTGCGTTCGGCCTTCAGCGCTGCCGCGCGGCCCAGCACGGTGGCATGCAATGCGCGCAGCCGCAGCGCCGAGGACAGCCGCGCGATCAGGCGTTCGACCGGCGCGTCAGCCGAGATCGGCAAAGCGCCTTCCAGAAGCGGGGTGGTGTCGCCGCGCACGCGGGCGATGACGGGAACAATCGGCGCGGCGGAGCGCGTGTATTCCGCCAGCGCCTGCACCGCTTCGGCGTTGTCCGCATCCGGTTCGGCGAGCACCACGGCTGCGGGGTTGATCGAAGCCACAGCCTTCGGCGCGTCGGCCCAGCGCGCCTCGATGATTGGAAATGCACCGGCTGCGGTGAATGCTTGAGCGAGGCCCTCCACCGGCTGGTCGGCGACGATGACGATCGAACCTTGCAGCGACATGGGCGACACGCGGGGTCATTTGGCCGGCGGAAGGCTTGGAACCTACGCGACCGCTGTTAATGCCTCGTCAACGCTTAGGCCAAAGCTTGGGCCAAAATTCGTAAGGCGCCGTTTCAAGCCGCCGCCGCTTGCCTGCGCCTGTTGCGGAAGGCGTCGGCCACCAGCGGATTGATGCCGAGCCCCGCGAGCGCCGATTGCAGCGTGTCGCGATCGGCCGTGTTGCCGGCGAGGCGATGTCCGGCGAGCGCATCGGGCAGTACGGCGAGCGTGGCGCCCGGGTCGGCCCGGCTCACCAGATCCTGCAATTCGCCCAGCGCGAAGCGATAGCCGCCGACGCTGATCAGCCCGGGCGGCGGTCCGGTCACCACCATCGCGCGTGTTTCGCGCTCGACGCGGCAGGCGTAGCCGGTGTCGACCAGCCCGCCGGCGTCGGCCTTGAAATGCAATGCGGCGGTGCGCTCGGCGCCGGGCGGGAACGCATGGCGCGGCACCATCGGCCCGCGCAGCGCCACGGTGCCGGCCCCGCTGCGCGTCAATTCGGCGACCGGCACCGCGCCGGCCGCGTCACGCGGCGCATTCACCACACCAAGCGGGATCGGCGCCGGCCGGCCGTCGGAGTCGCGACGGCTGCCGAGCAGGGCGGTTTCGCCGAATACCAGCACATCGGTCAGGCGCGCGCTGGGATGCCCCCAGGCCGGGCTCGCCATCAGCCGCTCCGGCGCCCGCCACACCGCGAGCACGTTGATCAATCCGGCGTGCGACAGCAGGCCGGCGTCGAGCAGCCGCGGCACCAGAGGGCCCGGCAGGATCACGGTGGTGCAGCGGTCATCGTTGCATTGCGCCGCGAACACCGCCGGGTCGAACGGCTGGTGCAGCGACAGTGTGCCGCCGGTCAGCAGCCACGGCAGCACGGTCAGGGCGATGCCGGCGAAGGAACTCGCGGGACAAGTGCTGAGGATCGCCGCATCCGGCTCGATCCCGGCTTCGAGCATGACTGCGAGGCCGCCGGAGATCAGCTCCAGGTGGTTGCGCGCGACGGGCACGAGACCGTCCGGCGTCACCTCCCACGTCACAAGCGCCACGTGGGCCGCAGGGTTGTGGTCGCGCGCGAGCGGCGGCACCGGATCGGGCGTGTGGTCGGTGAACAGGTCGTCGAACGGGATCATCCCGTCGGCGAGCTTGTCGCCGAAGCCGCAGACGTAGCGGATCGCGAAAATCTCCGCGCCGACCTGCATGGCGAGCTCGCAATGGTCGAGCCCGCCGACGCGCGCGCTGGTGACGATCGCCCTGGCGCCAAGCCGGCTGAGCGCGGCGACCGCGTCGGCGCGCCGCCACAGCAGTGGCAGCGGCGTAGCGATCATCCCGGCGCGCATCACGCCAAGCAGCATCAGCACGCTTTCGATCGTGTTCGGAAGCTGCAGCCCGATCACTGCGTCGGTTGCGAGCCCGAGCCGGCGCAGCCGGCCGGCGATTGCCGTGACCATGCGGTCGGCTTGCGCATAGGTGAGGCGGCGCGGGGCGCCGTCGGTGAAGCTGGCACGGTTCGGCGGATCGGCCAATGCGATCGCGTCGGGCCGCCGCGCGGCGGCGCTCTGGAAAATGTTGTCGAGCGTCGTCCGGCTGCCGGCGCTGACGCTCGCTGCGTTCGGATCGCCGAGGATCACGAAAACCTCATCGGCATCTCATGGGATCGACATCTCATGGAGTTTTCCGCCACCAGGATTCCGGCAGATAGCCGAACAGCGAGGTCTCCGCCGGATGGGCAATGGCGGTCCAGCGCGCCACCCATTGTTCGGGCAGGTGGAACAGCGGCACGACGTAGAAGCCCGACATCAGCAGCCGGTCGAGCGCGCGCACCGAGGCGATGAAATCCTCGCGCTCGCGCGCCTTGAGCATGGCGGCGATCATGGCGTCGATCGCCGGACTTTTCACGCCCATGTAGTTGCGGGTGCCGTCCTGGTCGGCGGCCGCGGCGCCCCAGTAGAACGCCTGCTCGTTGCCCGGCGACAGCGACTGGTCCCAGCGGTATTCCATCATGTCGAAATCGTAGGTGAGCCGGCGGCGGTCGAACTGCACGGCGTCGACCACGCGAACGCGCGCGGCAATGCCGGCGCGCTTGAGGTGGCCGGAGAAGGTGATGGCAAGCCGCTCCTGGTCCTTGGTGGTGACCAGGATATCGAAGGCGAGCGGCTTGCCGGTCGTGCGCGAGCGCAGTTCGGTGCCGGTCAGCCGGTAGCCGGCGGCATCGAGCAGCGCCAGCGCACGCTTGAGCGTGGCGCGGTCGCAGCCGGTGCCGTCGGCGACCGGCGGGTTCC
>CAMDEB010000457.1 GCA_945893085.1 Rhodoplanes serenus
GCTTGAGCATAAGCCGGCAGGTCTATCGCCAAACGCGACCGGCGGCACCGCGCGCATCTTGCACTATCGCAACACCGACATTGAAATCGAAGCCGACGCGCCCTCGGGCGGCGTGCTCACGCTCAACGATATCTGGCATCCGTGGTGGCGGGTGAGTGTCGACGGCCAGCCAGCGGAAATCCTCAAAGCCAACGTGCTGTTTCGCGCCGTCGCCGTCGCGCCGGGCAAGCATGTGGTGCGCTTCACCTTCCACCCGTTCGCCGGCGCATTGGCCGAGATCGGCGAGAGGCTCAGCGCGCTGCTGCGTTGAAGTCGCGGAAGATCATGTCCGATGCGCTGGTGTTATGGCGCGACGGCGCGATTCGCCCGGCCCACAGCTCCGCCGCGCTGCTCCGCGAAAAGCTCATCACCGGGGTCTGTTCCCAGCTCTGGCTGTCTTTGTTGCGCCAGGCGACCTGAGCGACGTCGTTGTTGACCTCGGTCACGAACATCGAACGCAGCGCCGCGAACGGCTGGTTCGGTATCGGCGCGGCAAGCGCCACGTCGAGCACGATGTGATCCTGATCGAGCTTGTCGAGCCGCAAGGTCGCGCTACCGCCGCGCGCGAAATTCAGTGTGAACGTCCGCGTCGCGGGATCGAACGCGACCTCGCGGATGTCGACGAACGGCCGGCCTTCGGTCTCGACCGGGCCGATCAGGAACGACGAGCCGTAGGCGGTCCAGCGCATGTGCTGCGGCGGCAGCGGCCGTACCCGCCAGTAGCCGTCGGGGGGATAGAGCACCAGCACTTCCTCGGCGCGTTCCTGGAATCGCGTCCACACTTGCAGCAGGTGGAATCCGCTCTCGACCCGATTGCCGACCCGCACCGGCACTTGGTTCGGCCGCCAGAAGCTCGGGAACGTTAGCCCGACGAGCTGCCACTCCTCGGTCTCGTAGATCGTCAGCCGCCGCGGCTGGAACGGAAACGACGGGTCGCTCGACATGTCGCAGTTGCGGAAGTCGGGCGCCGCGCGGTCGACGAGGATGGTGCCGATGTAGGCGGGATGCGTGGCCTCGATGGTGAAGCGCCGGACCGCAGGGGATTGCAGCTTCAGATAGACGTTATCCTTCTCCGCGCACAGCGTCGGCTCGCTGCCGTTGGTGACGTCGACCGCCAACGCGTCCGCGGCCTGCGCTGCGGACGGCAGTGCGAGCAGCAGGGAGGCCAGGATCAGCTCACGCCAGCCGCGCATAAATATCTCCGGAGTTGGCAGTATGGGGCAGTGCATCGAGCCACGGCAATATGGCGCCGGCGGGGCGCCATTCGCCGAGTTCCTGGCTCTCGCCCAGCGCGGCGTTGAAGCGCGAAAATCCAAGCGCGACGCAGCGCGCGACGCAGGCATGGGCCTCGTCGCGCTGGATGGTGGTGAACTCGAACGACAGCGCCGCTATGGGCTGCGTCAGCCCGAGCAGCGCCTCCTCTTCAAAGCCCTCAATATCGATCTTGATGAACGCCGGCACGCCATGTTGCTCGATCAGCGCATCGAGCGTCGTCATCGGCACGCGGATCGATTTGCCCCAGGCTTGGCCTTCCCAGCCGGGCGCGCCCTGGGCGGCGCGAACGAAAGCAGGCGAGGCGGTGGAGATTGTCGGATTGTCGACATTGACCATCAGCCCGACCTCGCCCGCCGCGCGACCGACCGCAGCCCGCTCGATGACGATGTCGTGCTTGCGGCCGTAGAGAATGTTGAGCGTGAACGCGAGCGCGGGCTGCGGCTCGACCGCGACCACCCGGGCGCCAAGCCGCCGGAATGCGCCAACGCGATCGCCGACATGGGCGCCGATGTCGAACACCAGGTCGCCCGGATTGACGAACTCACGATAGAGCCGGTCCATCGCCGCCGCGCGCTGGCGGTGGCCGTAATAGATGCCGAGCGATCGCATCACCCCCCGCGCGGTGCGCAATCCTTCGAGCATGGCTCAGGCCGTGCGCGCCGCTGCGAGCGCCGGCAGTTCCAGGCCGGACAGCGCCGCGGGCGGCGCGGTTTCCTCCGGCAGGCGGCCGATGCCGATGCGGGCGAGCGCGGTGCCGAAGGCGGGTTGCGAGGTGAGCACGCAGAGCGGGATCGACAGCGCCGGGCCGCCGGCGATCAGCAATGCGTAGGGGATCGCGACCGGATGGGTCGCCGCCAGCACGGCCAGCGATCCGAGGCCGAGCGCGGTGTGCGGCCACAACTGCTTGAACGCCACGGCGACGGGGATGGTGTGATCGTCGCGCATCTGACCGATCCAGCCGATGGCGCGGCCGAAGGGAAGCCCGGCGAGGAACAGCGTGTGGCACACCCACATGATCGGCGACAGCAGGATGAAGAAGATGGTCTCGGTGGCAACGCTACAAAGAAACCGCATCGTGCCGCCGAATGCGCGGCGCAGGCTCGGACGCGTCAGCACGTTGAGAACGGTTGCGATCTTCGGCGCGAACCACATCACCAGGATGATGGCGAGCAGCGCGAGCCCGCTGTCCGGTCGGATGAAGTCCGCAGGGGTCGCAGACAGCGCGAGCGCCAGAGTGCCGAACACAAGAAGGCCGATCCAGGCCGGCGAACTCAAGAACATCAGCATGGCGAAGGCGAGCTGGAAGCGGCTGACGGGTTTCAGCCCCGGCTTGAACAGGAAATATCCGTATTGCAGCGTGCCCTGGCACCAGCGCTGGTCGCGGCGGATGAACTCGATCAGCGTCGGCGGGTTTTCCTCCCAGCCGAGGTCCTCCTCCGGCAGCACGCGCACGTCATAGCCGGCGCGCCGCATCAGCGCGGCCTCGATCTGGTCGTGGCTCAGCACGTGGCCGCCGAGCACGCCGCCTTCCGGCAGCATCGGGATGTGGCAGTGCTGCTTGAACGGCGCGATGCGGATCGCCGCGTTGTGACCCCAGTACGGACCGCAGTCGGCCTGCCACCAGGCGCTGCCGATGGTCCACGAGCGCATGCCGAGCCGCATGCCGAACTGGAAGATGCGCGCGAAGGCGCTGGTCGAGGGCATCCCAACCACCAGCCCCTGCAAAATGCCGAGCTTGGGATCGGCCTGCACCACGCGCACCATGCGCAGGATCGCGGCAGCCGTCATGAAGCTGTCGGTGTCGAGCGTCACCATGAGCTCGTGGCGGTCACCCCAACGTTCGAGAAAGTCGCGGATGTTGCCGGCCTTGAAGCCGGTGTTGAACTCGCGCCGGCGATAGGTGACGTCGAGACGACCTGCCCATTCCTGCTGGAGCGCGCCGAACGCCTTCTCCTCGGCGTCGGCGA
>CAMDEB010000458.1 GCA_945893085.1 Rhodoplanes serenus
CGGTGATTGCCTATGTGATCCATCAGCGAGGCGTGCCGAACAACGCCGCGCAGTACCAGCAGCTTGCGGCGGCGATCGAAAGGGTGTGGCGCGACACCACCGATCGGCCGCTGCGCTTCGTCGGCGGCGAGCCCGGCCTGTCGTCGGGCGCGGCGTTCTACCTGAAGGACCGGCCGCTGGCGTTTCCCGAATTCGATCAGCGCGGCGCCCCGCCGGTCGATCCGCAGCGCGTCACGCGCGACGGCATCGCCATGGCCTGCGTCGCGAGCGATACCTATTGCACCGACCGGATTGCGCCGCGCGTGGCGGCGAGCCCGCCGGGCCGCCGCGCCGAGGTCGAGATCGTGCGCAGCTATCTCGGTGTTGCCGGCGCGCCGCAGCGCTATCTGATCGTCACCGTGCCGCCGCGGCCTTGAAACAATTCTCCCCGCCGGAGCGGGGAGAATAACGTCGCCAGCGGCGCGGAGCTTAGCTCAATAGCGATAATGGTCCGCTTTGTACGGGCCTTCCTTCGGCACGCCGATATAGCTCGCCTGATCCGGCCGCAGCTCGGTCAGCTTCACGCCGATCTTGGCGAGGTGCAGCCGCGCGACCTTTTCGTCGAGCGACTTCGGCAGCACGTCGACCTTCTTCTCGTACTTGCCGTTCTTGTTGTTGGCGAACAGCTCGATCTGCGCCAGCGTCTGGTTGGTGAACGACGCCGACATCACGAAGCTCGGATGGCCCATGGCGTTGCCGAGGTTCACCAGCCGGCCCTCCGACAGCAGGATGATGCGGTGGCCGTCGGGGAACGCGATCTCGTCGACCTGCGGCTTGATGTTGTGCCACTTCAGGTTCTTCAGCGACGCGATCTGGATCTCGTTGTCGAAGTGGCCGATGTTGCAGACGATGGCGCGATCCTTCATCGCGCGCATGTGCTCGATGGTGATGATGTCCTTGTTGCCGGTGGCGGTGACGAAGATGTCGGCGCGCGGCGCCGCGTCTTCCATCGTGGTGACCTCGTAGCCTTCCATCGCCGCCTGCAAAGCGCAGATCGGATCGACCTCGGAGACCAGCACGCGGCAGCCGGCCTGGCGCAGCGATGCGGCCGAGCCCTTGCCGACGTCGCCGAAGCCCGCGACCATTGCGACCTTGCCGGACATCATCACGTCGGTGCCGCGGCGGATGCCGTCGACCAGCGACTCGCGGCAGCCATAGAGGTTGTCGAACTTCGACTTGGTGACGCTGTCGTTGACGTTGATCGCCGGGAACAGCAGCTTGCCGGCCTTCTCCATGTTGTAGAGCCGGTGCACGCCGGTGGTGGTCTCTTCCGAGACGCCCTTGATGTTCTTGGCGATCTCGGCGAACCAGCCCTTCGGCTTTTCCTTCAGGAGCTTCTTGATCAGCGCATAGAACACCTCCTCTTCCTCGGACTCGGGCTTGTCGAGGAATGCGGTGTCGCCGTTCTCGGCGCGCAGGCCGTGATGCACCAGCATGGTGGCATCGCCGCCGTCGTCGAGGATCATGTTCGGGGTGCCACCGCCGTGCCACTCGAACAGCTTGGCGGTGTAATCCCAATAGTCCTGCAAGCTCTCGCCCTTCACGGCAAACACCGGAATGCCGGCCGCGGCGATCGCGGCGGCGGCGTGATCCTGCGTCGAATAGATATTGCAGGACACCCAGCGGATATCGGCGCCGAGCACCTTGAGCGTCTCGATCAGCACCGCGGTCTGGATGGTCATGTGCAGCGAGCCGGCAATGCGCGCGCCCTTCAACGGCTGCTTCGGGCCGTATTCCTCACGGGTCGCCATCAGGCCCGGCATCTCGGTTTCGGCGAGCGAGATTTCTTTGCGGCCGAATTCGGCGAGCCCGATGTCCTTGACGACGTAGTCTTTCGCGGCGGCGGCCATGACGATCCTTGCAGGTTGAAGGGATTGGCGCGCGGGCCGGCCCGGCACCTTCGCGGCTGGCTATAGCAGGGTCAAACCCAGGACGCAACGAGGATATAAAGAAATCTTTATGTCTTCGGAATGGCCTGAACCCGCACTTTAAGCATGAACAGCGCGGCAAGCGGCGGCGGCACAAGCGCCCGAACGCCTACGAGATCGATCGCTGCCGCTGGTGGGCTCGGACGCGAGGTCGCAATCGTGAAGCCGGAGTTCATCGTCGCCATGGGTGCGGCCGCGGCGCGAAGCGTTCTCGGCCGCGCGGTCGGGATCGGCGCGACGCGCGGCAAGGCGATGGATTTGGGCAACGGTGTTTCCGCGTTCGTGACGATCCATCCGTCCCTGTTGTTGCGCATCAGGGACGAAGCGGATCGCCACCGCGAGTACGAGGCTTTCGTTTCGGATCTGCGGCGCGCCGGATCGGCGCGCGCTTAGTCTTCTTCGCCGAAGCCCGAGGCAACAAGCTTGCTGAGCGCGTCGATCGCGGCGGTTGCCTCGGTGCCGGTCGCCTCGACCGTGATCGTGGTGCCGGTCGCCGCGGCCAGCATCATCAGGCCCATGATCGACGTGCCGCCGACGGTCTCGCCACCGCGGGTGACCCGCACGGCGGCATCGAAGCGCTCGGCGGTCTGTACGAACTTGGCGGATGCGCGCGCGTGCAGGCCCTTCTTGTTGATGATCTCGAGAACCCGGACCACGGCATCTGGCGGATCGCGGCGTTCAGGGAGATCGGCGTCAAGGTCCTCGGCGCCGCTCATTTCCCGGCGAGCACCCGGCTCGCGATGGTGACGTACTTGCGCCCGGCCGCCTGCGCGGCAGTCACCGCTTCAGCCAGTGGACATTCCTCGCGCACCTTGGCGAGCTTGACCAGCATCGGCATGTTGATGCCCGCGAGCACCTCGACGTTCGGCCGGCCCATGCAGGAGATCGCCAGGTTCGACGGCGTGCCGCCGAACATGTCGGTGAGGATCGCGACGCCCTCGCCGGTGTCGACGCGCTTCACCGCCTCGATGATATCCTTGCGGCATTGCTCGACGTCGTCGTCGGGACCGATGGTGACGGCCTCGATCTGCTTTTGGGGACCGACGACATGCTCCAACGCTGAGCGAAACTCGACGGCGAGCCGCCCATGGGTAACGAGAACAAGGCCGATCATCGGGAAATCCCGGCAGGCGCGGTTGCGCCGCACGAAAGCGGCACATTCATGACCATCCTAAGCCCTAGTTCAAGGGGCTTTGGCGCGATTCTTGGGTGTTGCTGCATTGCGGTAAACAAGGGTCGGCTCATAGGGCCAAAAGGCCGGTCCGACCAGCCCTATATAGGGTGGGCAGGACG
>CAMDEB010000459.1 GCA_945893085.1 Rhodoplanes serenus
GGCGTTGTGAAGGTGGGCGAGGAAGTTGAGATTGTCGGGGTCAAGCCGACGGTGAAGACGGTCTGCACGGGCGTCGAGATGTTCCGCAAGCTCTTGGATCAGGGCGAGGCGGGGGACAATGTTGGCGTGCTGTTGCGCGGCACGAAGCGGGAAGAGGTCGAGCGGGGCCAGGTTCTGGCGAAGCCGGGTTCGATCACGCCGCACACGAAGTTCCAGGCCGAGACCTACATTCTGACCAAGGAAGAGGGCGGGCGTCACACGCCGTTTTTCTCGAACTACCGGCCGCAGTTTTATTTCCGGACGACGGACGTGACGGGGACGATCGAGTTGCCGGCGGGGACCGAGATGGTGATGCCGGGCGACAACATCCAGATGGTGGTGTCCCTCATCGTGCCGATCGCGATGGACGAGGGCTTGCGCTTCGCAATCCGCGAGGGCGGCCGCACCGTCGGCGCCGGCGTCGTCGCCAAGATCATTCAGTAGCGCTGCGGGCGGATCGAGCTTGGGTGCCGGTACGGCATAGGAGTGTAGCTCAATTGGCAGAGCGCCGGTCTCCAAAACCGGAGGTTGGGGGTTCGAGACCCTCCACTCCTGCCAGTACGAGAGGCTAAGCGGCGCGAGCAAGGATCGAGCACGAGAGACATGGCCAAGCTTTCACCTCAGACCTATATCCGCCAGGTTCGTCAGGAGATGCAAAAGATCTCCTGGCCAACCCGCAAGGAGACGGCGGTCAGCACGATCATGGTGATCATCATGGTGATCGTGATGGCGCTGTTCTTCTTCGTGGCTGATCAGCTGATTGGTTTGGCGGTGCGCGGCATTTTGGGATTTGGCGGCTGAACCATGGCGATGCAGTGGTACATCATCCACGTTTACTCGGGCTTCGAGAAGAAGGTGGCCACGTCAATCCGTGATCAGGCGCACCAGAAGGGGCTCGATCATCTGATCGAGGAAGTTCTGGTGCCCGCCGAGGAAGTCGTCGAGGTGCGACGCGGCTCGAAGGTTCGCTCCGAGCGCAAGTTTTTCCCGGGCTATGTGCTCGCCAAGATGGATATGACCGACGAGACCTGGCATCTGATCAAGAACACCGCCAAGGTCACCGGTTTCCTTGGCAGTGGCAATAAGCCGATCGCGATCAGCGAGGACGAGGCGCAGCGCGTGCTGCGGCAAGTCAAAGAAGGCATCGAGCGGCCGAAGCCCTCGATCCGTTTCGACATCGGCGAGCAGGTGCGCGTGTGCGATGGGCCGTTCACGTCGTTCAATGGTCTAGTCGAAGAGGTGGACGAAGAGCGCTCGCGGCTCAAAGTCGCGGTCTCGATCTTCGGACGCGCCACACCAGTCGAGCTCGAATATTCGCAGGTTGAGAAAGCCTAGAGCGCGGCAGCGTCGCGCGGCAACAGCGTCAGGGTATCAGGATGGCAAAGAAGATCACGGGCTATATCAAGCTCCAGGTTCCAGCGGGGCAGGCGAACCCGTCACCGCCGATCGGTCCCGCGCTTGGTCAGGCGGGCCTGAACATCATGGAGTTCGTGAAGAGGTTCAACGCGGACACCGCCAAGCTCGAGCCTGGCATGCCGATTCCGGTTGTCATTACGGTGTTCAGCGACCGAACCTTTATCTATGTCACCAAGACGCCGCCTGCGAGCTTCTTCATCAAGAAGGCCGCAAATCTGAAGAAGGGTTCGAAGACGCCGGGCCGCGAGCACATCGCCACCGTGACCATGGCGCAAGTGCGTGAAATCGCAACCCAGAAGATGAAAGACCTCAACGCCCACGATCTGGACGCCGCCTGCCAGATGATCATCGGCTCGGCGCGATCCATGGGCATCAGCGTCGTCGAGTAGGGAACCCCATGCCAAAACTCAGCAAGCGTTTCGGCGCGGCGTCGAGCCGCGTCGTCCAAGACAAGAGCTACGCGCTCGACGAGGCGGTGCGCATCGTCAAGGGCAATGCGACATCGAAGTTCGACGAGACGATCGAGGTCGCGGTCAATCTTGGGGTCGACCCACGCCACGCCGACCAGATGGTGCGCGGCATGGTCACGCTGCCAAATGGCACCGGCAAGAAAGTACGCGTCGCGGTTTTTGCGAAAGGCGCGAAGGCCGACGCGGCGAAAGCGGCGGGCGCCGATCTGGTGGGGGCTGATGATCTCGCGGCGCAGATCCAGGAAGGCAAGATCGAGTTCGACCGATGCATCGCGACGCCCGACATGATGGGCGTGGTCGGCAAGCTCGGTAAGATCCTTGGTCCACGCGGCATGATGCCGAACCCGAAGCTCGGCACGGTGACGCAGGATGTCGAGGGTGCGGTCAAAGCCGCAAAGGGCGGCCAAATCGAATTTCGCGTCGAGAAGGCAGGCGTCGTGCACGCCGGCATCGGCAAAGCCAGCTTCAGCGAGACTCAGATCGAAGAGAACCTGCGCGCATTTCTGGATGCCCTTCAACGTGCCAAGCCAACGGGCGCTAAGGGCACCTATATGAAAAAAGCGACGCTGTCTTCGACGATGGGACCGGGCGTAAAGCTGGTACTGGCGACGGGCGCGGGAGGCGCCTAGGAAAATTAGGTTCGGGATGGGCCGCGGCGGGATTGTCTCGGGCTGCCGCTGCGACCCTCGGTGCGAGTCGGTCTGACGATCAGCTCGTACCGTTCCTGTCCGAGACCGCAGGCGCCGTCAGCGAGTGGCGGCTTAAAGGGAAGCCCCCGCCTGCCAAGACAGGGACTAGGCCCGTCGACCTCGAGCCTTCGCCGCCATGGTGGAGGCGCGTGGTGTCGTCGAGCGGCTCGTCATCGGCGAAAAAGCCTTGACGACGCTTCAGGGCGGCGTGGCGGGACTGGTCTCCACGTCATTGGCGTGGGTGCGGCAAGAGCCGAAGGAGTGCGAGCGAACCGTGGAACGTAGCAAGAAGAAAGAAGTCGTCGACCGTCTCCATGAAGTGTTCGAGGCGACGCATGTCGTCATTGTGGCACGTTATACGGGCATGACGGTCGCCGAGACGGCCGACCTCAGGCGGCAGATGCGCGCCGCTGGGGCCGGTTTACGCGTCGCGAAGAACCGCTTGGCCAAGCGGGCGATCGAAGGCACGGCGTTTGGCGAAATCGTCCCGCTGCTCAAGGGGCCGACCGCGATCGCCTATTCGATCGACCCGGTGGCGGCAGCGAAAGTCGCTGTCGGCTATGCCAAGAAGAACGACAAGTTCGTCGTTGTTGGCGGG
>CAMDEB010000460.1 GCA_945893085.1 Rhodoplanes serenus
GTTCCGCCATGCTGGTCAAGCCATTCGAAGTATGTTTTAACCCAACGTCGGCCTGGCTGGGGCAACCGGATGGGCGAGGGCGATACGCGGTCCGCTCGCGACCGTGCTCTACCCCGTCACGCACGACGACGCTCGACCGCGTTGGCCCAACGTCGCTGAACGCGCTCAATTCAAACTAGAGGTTCTGACGATGAGTGAAATTGGCGAGCGAGTGAAGAAGATCGTCGTGGAGCATCTGGGCGTCGAGCCCGACAAGGTGGTCGAGGGTGCAAGCTTCATCGACGACCTCGGTGCCGACAGCCTCGACACCGTCGAGCTCGTCATGGCCTTCGAAGAGGAGTTCGGCTGCGAGATTCCGGACGACGCGGCCGAGACGATCCTGACCGTCGGCGACGCCGTCAAGTTCCTCGAGAAGAACGCCAAAAGCTGACAGTGAGCTGACAGTCGCGAGACGGCACCATTGCCGGCGCCTAAACTCCTTTAGATTCGAGGTATGATGTCGATGACCGGTGCCGGGAGGCACCGGGCCATGCGGCCGTAGTGCGCGACCGGGGAGCGGAAATGAGACGTGTCGTGGTCACGGGCATGGGAATGGTGACGCCGCTCGGCTGCGGGGTCGAAACCACGTGGCAGCGGCTGATTGCCGGCGAAAGCGGCGCGAGCCGGATCGATCGGTTCGAAGTCTCCGACATCGCCTGTAAGATCGCCTGCATGGTCCCTTATGGGGACGGCAGCAACGGCACCTACAATCCCGATCAGTGGATGGAGCCGAAGGAGCAGCGCAAGGTCGACAAGTTCATCGTCTTCGCCATGTGCGCGGCGAAGCAGGCGCTCGAGCACGCCGGCTGGAAGCCGACCAACCGGGAAGACCAGATCGCCACCGGGGTGATGATCGGTTCCGGCATCGGCGGCATCGAGGGTATCGCCGAGAATGCGATCATCCTGCATGAGAAAGGCCCGCGCCGGATCTCGCCGTTCTTCATTCCGGGCCGGATCATCAATCTCGCCTCCGGCTTCGTGTCGATCGAGCACGGGCTCAAAGGTCCGAACCATGCGGTGGTCACCGCCTGCTCCACCGGCGCGCATGCGATCGGCGATGCCGGACGGCTGATCGCGCTCGGCGACGCCGACGTCATGGTGGCGGGCGGCACGGAGTCTCCGGTCAATCGGATTTCGCTCGCGGGATTCGCGGCGGTGCGGGCGCTCTCGACAAGCTTCAACGACACGCCGACCAAGGCCTCGCGCCCCTACGACAAGGACCGCGACGGCTTCGTCATGGGCGAGGGCGCCGGCGTGGTCGTGCTTGAGGAATACGAGCATGCCAAGGCACGCGGCGCCACGATCCATGCCGAGCTGATCGGCTACGGCATGTCGGGCGACGCCTATCACATCACCGCGCCGGCGCCGGATGGCGATGGCGCGCTGCGCTGCATGAATGCGGCGATCCGCCGCGCCGGAGTCCAGCCCGGCGAGCTCGATTACATCAACGCGCACGGCACCTCGACGCCGCTGGGCGACGAGATCGAGCTCAGCGCCGTGCAGCGGCTGGTGGGCAACGCCGCCGGCCGGATTTCGATGTCCTCGACCAAGTCCTCGATCGGCCATCTGCTGGGTGCCGCCGGCGCCGTCGAAGCGATCTTCTCGATCCTGGCGATCCGCGACAAAGTGGCGCCGCCGACGCTCAACCTCGACAACCCCTCGGTCGAAACGCCGATCGATCTGGTGCCGCACCAGGCGCGCAAGCGCGATATCGATGTCGTGCTGTCGAACTCATTCGGCTTTGGCGGCACCAATGCGTCGCTGATCTTCCGCCGCGCGAACTAAACGCGCCGCGCGTTCCTCCCTTTCGCCATATTTTCTTCTCATTCCCAAGCGGGGGCGATGCGTCGCGCGGTGGGGATGAATTCGAAAAGTCATGGGAACGTGGCGTGGAATCTGCGACGATGTCGCGGGGCGCGCTTCGTATTCGCGATCATTGATTCGACGGCCGGGACTGCTGCGCGCATGACGTCGGGGACAGGGCGGTGAACTCGTACAATCCACCGCCCGGCGGCAATGGCAGGGGCCGCCCGCCGCCGCCCGGGTTCGGCCGTCCGCCCGCTCAACCGCAGCCCGCTCCGCATCCTGGTACCTTTCAGCCCCCGCGCCCGGCATCGGTTCCGCCGCCACAGCAGCGGCCGCAACAGCAGCCGCTGCCGCAACAGCGCTCTCCATATTCAGCGCCGCATCCCGCGTCCGGGCAGCCGCAGCGCGGCGGCTATCCGCCGGGGCCGCCGATGCGGCCGGGCAATGGGCAGGCTCCGTCGCCCGCGGGAATAAGGCCGCCGGGCCTTCCTTCGCAAGGCTTGCCCCCGCAGAACCTTCCGCCTCAGGGCTTTCCGCCGCAGGGGATGCACCCGCGAGCTTATGGGCGTGCAACCGACGGCCCGGTGCCTTATCCTGCGGCGCACGGGCGCCCGGCGCCCGCGCCGCCTTCTCCGCCGCCACCGCCCGTGAGCGGGCGTGAGGATGCGGGCCCGCCCTACGACCCACCGATACTGACTGGACCTTTGGATGGCGCTTCGCTGATGGACCCGAAACGGATCAATCCGCGCAGCCCGCGTGCAGCGATCGAGCCGGATCGCGTGCCGATGCCGACGCGGCGCTCCAAGCGCGTGCGCAATCCGTTTGTGATCGCCGGCAATCTGATGCTGACGATCGTCTTCCTGCTGACGATTGCCGCCGGCGTGGGCTTCGTGGTCGGCAAGCAGCGTTTCGACCTGCCCGGCCCGCTGGCGAGCGAGAAGGTGGTCAACATCCCGCGCGGCGGCATCCGCGACACCGCCGAGCTGCTGATGCGCGAGGGCGTGATCGACCAGCCCTATCTCTTCATCGCCGGCGCGCTGCTGCTCAAGGCGCGCGAGGATCTGAAATACGGCGAATATCAATTCACCCGCAACGCCAGCCTGCGCGATGTGGTCGAGACCATCATCGACGGCAAGGTGGTGCAGCACAACTTCACCATGGCCGAAGGCCTGACCTCCGATCAGATCGTGCAGCGGCTGATTGAGAACGATGTGCTGTCGGGCAACATCCGCGAAATCCCGCGCGAGGGCACGCTGCTGCCGGAGACCTACCGCTTCACCCGCGGCACCACCCGCGAGCAGATGATCCAGCGCATGCAGCAGGCGCAGCGCCGCGCCATCCAGGAGGTCTGGGACC
>CAMDEB010000461.1 GCA_945893085.1 Rhodoplanes serenus
GCTCGCGCTCGCAGTCGACCGGCAGCCGTATGGTGACGCGAGTGCCCTCGCCGAGACGGCTGGTGATGTCCATCGCGCCGCCATGCAGCGTCACCAGGCCTTTGACGATCGACAGGCCGAGCCCAGTGCCGTCATGCCGGCGGTCGTAGGCGTTGCGCGCCTGGAAGAACGGGCTGCCGACCTTCGGCATATCCTCCGCGCTGATACCGACGCCGTTGTCCTCGACCGCGACCACGATGTCGGAGCCGTCGAGTTTGGCGTGCACGACCACCCGCCCGCCGCGATCGGTGAACTTCACCGCGTTGGAAAGCAGGTTGATCATCACCTGCTTGAAGGCGCGCTTGTCGGCCACGATCTCCGGCAGGTCGTCGGCGAGCCGGGTCGCAAGCTCGAGTCCGGATTCGCGCGCCTTAAGCGCCAGCAGGTCGCAGCAATTGCCGATTACCTGCGCCGGACCGAACGGTTCCGGGGTGATCTCGAAATCGCCGGTTTCCATCTTCGACATGTCGAGGATGCCGTTCACCACCGACAGCAGGTGGGTGCCGGAATCGTTGATGAGCTTGGCGTATTCCCGGCGGCGCGCGCCGTCGAGCCGCATCTGCTCCTCCTGCGTCAGCATTTCGGAGAAGCCGATGATGGCATTGAGCGGCGTGCGCAGCTCGTGGCTCATGGTGGCGAGGAACTTGCTCTTGGCGGCGTTGGCCTTCTCGGCCTCCGCGCGCGCATCCTCGAGCGCCTGCTCCTGCATCTTGCGCTCGGTGACATCGCGCATCACCGCGACCACCTCGCGGTCCTCGATATTGGGTTCGTCGGTCGCGTGATCGAGCGTGCGGCAGCGCATCTCGACCCAGATGAATTGCACCGGACCCGGCTCGGGAACGCCGGCGGTGTCGGTGGCATCGCGCCGCACCCGGAACTCGACCGAACGCACCTCGCCGCGCGCCGCGGCGTCAGCGAGCGCGGTCAGATAGGCGGGCCGGTCGGCGACATGGACCCGCTCGAACAGACGATGGCCTTGCAATTCGCTGACCGGGATCCCGAACAACGGCTCGGCCGCCGGTGAGATGAACAGCACCGCGCCGTTGCGGCCATGCCGGGTGATGACGTCGGTCATGTTGCGGGCGAGCAGCCGATAACGGTCTTCCTCGGCATAGAGCAGCCAGAAGCTGGTGCGCGCGAGCGATTCGGCGCCGAGCGCGAGCCCGGTGGCATAGAGCGCCGCCGAGATGATGCCGAGCGCGGCCAATGCGCCGACATCGCCGCCGTCGGCGTGCACCGGCAGCATGTCGGTCGTACCGAGGAACAGCAGCAAGCCGGCGGCGCAGAGCGCAAAGGTCGAAGCCATCGCGACGACGCGGCGCGAGGCCGACAGGGCCGCCTCCAGCGGCACGATCACCAGCCAGCTCGCCGCAAACGAGCGGCTGCCGCCGGTGTCGGCGGCGACAGCGGTCACCAGACCGGTCAGCGCCAATGAGGACAGGACGTGCGCGCTCTCGTACTGGCCGGTGCGCGACAGGTAATAGGCGGTCAGGATCGGTGCCACCAGCCACGCAAACACCAGGACTTCGAGCATGCTCGGCACGCCGCGCATCGCGATATAGAGCGGGAACGCCGCCAGCGCCGCGATCGAGCCCAAGAGCCGCGGCGCGATGAAGGCGCGATGGCGCGACGACGTCAGCGCATCACGCTGCGCCGACGGGTGCACCAAGGTATCGACATACTCGCGGATCGGCTTCAGTAGACCCAAGAACGTCAACTGCACGCCCGGTTCGGCGGGACGCGCTCCCCTTTTTTTCGTTCGGGATCGTGTCAGACGCGACTTAAACGAGTGCTAAGGCGATAGCGGAGAGGTATGCGGTTGCGGCTGTTCATGGTGAACACTGTGTTGCCGAGCCCGCGTTGCGCCGCGATTGCGGCACTGCAGCTTGCGTTTTCATGCGCAAAACCGGGCGTTTCCAGCGTCAATCAATTCCTAAGCAAATGATTCAAATTTTCCGAAAATACCTGTCGCATTCGCTTTGAAACTGCGCAAAAGCGCGAACCGCCTCTTCAAGCCTGTCTGTTAGGTTCCGTCATGCGGCAAAACAACAAACGCCGCGAATGACAGGGATGGCGTCATGTTCTTCTTGCTGCGTGTCGGATTCTGGCTGACGGTCGTGCTAGCGCTCTTGCCGAGCGGCGGTTCGCAACCGTCGTCTCAAGCCCAGGCCGGAGCGACCGATGTGGTGGTGGCCGCGGGTGCGGCGGTTTCCGACATGAGCGGGTTCTGTGACCGGCAGCCCGAGGCCTGCGTGGTCGGCTCGCAGGCCGCGGTGGCGATCGGCCAGCGCGCCCAGGCCGGCGCCAAGATGGTCTACGAGTTCATCAACGAGCGGATGGCGCGCAGCGAAACCGGATCCCTGCCGGACGCCAAGGTTGTGCCGGCTTCGATGCCTGCGGCCGCTGGCGCGCACGGTACGCTGCAACCGGCCGATCTCGCGCCGGCCTGGCGCGGTCCTGCGCCCCGCAAGGAAGCCCAGCCGCGCAAGGACGGCCGGCAGCCGGCCTGAGCAAGGGCTTGGCACCCAAAACCTGAGCCAACGGAATTTCTTCGACCGGGCCGCTTCGCCACCCTATATATCGGGCATGGCGATCGACGAGATCATCGAGAATTTCGCGCTGCTCGACGAGTGGGATGACCGCTATCGTTATCTCATCGAGCTCGGCCGCACGCTTGAGCCGCTGCCGGAGCCCGCGCGCAATGACGCCAACAAGGTGCGCGGCTGCGCCAGCCAGGTCTGGCTTGCGACCGACGTGAAGCCGAACGGCGCGCGCGGTCCGGTGCTCAATTTCGTCGGCGACAGCGACGCCCATATCGTGCGCGGCCTGATCGCGATCCTGTTCGCGTTGCATTCGGGCCAGCCCGCCCGCGACATCCTTTCGACCGACGCCGTCGCGCTGTTCGAGCGGCTGGGGCTGCGCGAGCATCTCACCCCGCAGCGCTCGAACGGCTTCCGCTCCATGGTCGACCGCATCCGCTCCGACGCGCAGGCAGCGCTGGCCACTGCGGGCTAATCCCTTCATTCTTCCACCACGAAATGCGCGTCCGGCGCGAGCCAGGTCCGCACCTCGACGCGGGCGCGGCCGCGCGCCTCGACACTGAGCCCGTAGTGGCGCGCCAGCCGTTCGAGACCAAGCTGCAAC
>CAMDEB010000462.1 GCA_945893085.1 Rhodoplanes serenus
TCGTCGGCGATCCGGTGGCCTGCGTGGTTGCGGAAACGCTGGCCCAGGCCAAGGACGCGGCCGAGGCGATCACGATCGACATCGAGTCCCTCCCCGTCGTCACCAGGATGGACGAGGCGGAGAAGGCGACTGCGCTCTGGGACGACGCGCCGCACAATCTCGCGCTCGACTTCCATTACGGCGACAGCGAGAAGGTCAACGCGGCGTTCGCCGTGGCGGCGCACAAGGTCAAGCTCAAGATGGTCAACAGCCGCACCATCGTGAACTCGATCGAGCCGCGCGGCGCGATCGCAAACTGGGATGCCGCGAAGGAAAATTTGACGTTCTACACCGGGTGCCAGGGCGTGATGGGCATGCGCGCCGGCCTGGTCGATGTGTTCGGTCTGCCAGCCGACAAGGTGCACGTGCTCTCCGGCAACATCGGCGGCTCGTTCGGCATGAAGGCCGCAGTCTATCCGGAATACGTCTGCATCGTACATGCCTCGCGCGCGCTCGGGCGGCCGGTGAAATGGACCGACGAGCGCTCGTCGAGCTTCCTGTCGGACAACCACGGCCGCGACCACGAGCAGACCGCCGAGCTCGCGCTCGACGCCGACGGGCATTTCCTCGCGCTGCGCCTGACCGGCTACGGCAATCTCGGCGGCTACATGGGCACGATGGCGCCGCAGCCGCCGACGCTCAACACCGTGCGCAACGTCGCGAGCCTGTACCGCACGCCGCTGCTCGAAGTCTCGACCAAGTGCGTGTTCACCAACACCACCTTCCTCAATCCCTATCGCGGCGCCGGCCGGCCCGAAGGCAACTATTACATGGAGCGGCTGATCGACTATGCCGCCGCCCAGACCGGCATCGACCGGATCGAGCTGCGCCGCAAGAACCAGATCAGAAAGAGCGAGATCCCCTACAAGTCCGCGGCGGGAACGACCTACGACAGCGGCGATTTCCCGGCGATCCTGAAGCAGGCGCTGGAGGAGTCCGACTTCAAGGGCTTCAACAAGCGCAAGCGCGAGAGCAAGAAGGCCGGCAAGCTGCGCGGCATCGGCGTCGGCTGCTATCTCGAGGTCACGGCGCCGCCGAACAAGGAGATGGGCGGCATCCACTTCGAAGCCGACGGCAGCGTAACCATCGTCACCGGCACGCTCGACTACGGCCAGGGCCACTCGACGCCGTTCGCCCAGGTGCTGAGCGAAAAGCTCGGCGTGCCGTTCGACAAGATCAAGCTGGTGCAGGGCGATAGCGACCAGTTGCTGGCAGGCGGCGGCACCGGTGGCTCGCGCTCGATGATGAACAGCGGCATGGCGATCGTCGAAGCCTCGAACAAGGTGATCGAGCAAGGCAAGCAGATCGCCTCGCACGCGCTCGAAGCCTCGGCCGGCGATATCGAGTTCGCCAACGGCCGCTTTGTCGTGGCCGGCACCGACCGCGAGGTCGGTATCATGGATCTGGCGGACAAGCTCCGCTCCGGCATGAAGATGCCGGGCGACGGCCCGCAGTCGCTCGACGTCAACCACGTCAGCGAGGGCGCGCCGGCCGCCTATCCCAACGGCTGTCACGTCTGCGAGGTCGAGATCGATCCCACCACCGGCCACATCGAGGTGGTGAAGTATTCCTCGGTCAACGACTTCGGCAACGTGGTCAACCCGATGCTGGTCAACGGCCAGATCCACGGCGGCGTCGTGCAGGGCATCGGCCAGGCGCTGCTGGAGCACACGGTCTATGACGACCAGGGTCAGCTCCTGAGCGGCTCGTTCATGGACTACGCCATGCCGCGCGCGCACAACACGCCGACGATCTCGGCGGTCAGCCATCCGGTGCCGGCCAAGACCAATCCGCTCGGCGTCAAGGGTTGCGGCGAGGCCGGCTGCGCCGGCGCGCTCACTTCGGTGATGAACGCCGTGGTCGACGCGCTCTCGGTCTACGGCATCAAGCACATCGACATGCCGGCGACGCCGCAGCGGGTCTGGCAGGCGATTCAGGGCGCCCAGAAGACGCAATGACCGCTTCGACCGACCTCGCCTTCGCCTCGCGGCGAAGCGAGGATATCCGGCTGATCACCGGCATCAGCACCGCGCATTTCGTCAGCCATTTCTACCTCATGGCGCTGCCGCCGCTGTTTGCCTTCGTGCGGGCGGACTACGGCGTGAGCTACACCGAGCTCGGATTGGCGCTCACCGCGCTCAACGCGGTGTCGGCGGTGCTACAGACGCCGGCGGGGTTCCTGGTCGATCGGGTCAATGCGCGGCTGGTGCTGATCGCGGGACTTCTCCTCGGCGTTGTCGGCTTCGCGGTGGCGGCGATGGTGGACTCGTTCTGGGTGCTGATCGCGATGTTCGCCCTGCTCGGCCTCGGCAACACCGTCTACCACCCGGCGGACTATGTGCTGCTGTCGCGTCACATCGCGGCTGAGCGCATCAGCCAGGCCTATTCGGTGCACACCTTCGCTGGCATCCTCGGCAGCGCGGCGGCGCCCGGATGCATGCTGCTGATGCACAGCCTGTTCGGCTGGCGCGGCGCGTTTCTCGGCACCGCGATGTTCGGCTTCGCGGTCGCGGTGATGCTGATGTTCCAGCCCGACACCGTGCCGGAGCGGCCGGCCGCCAAGCCGCGCGAGACCGCGGCCGCCGATACGAGCTGGCGGCTCCTGCTGTCGACACCGATCCTGGTCAACTTCGTGTTCTTCATGCTGTTCGCGTTCAGCAACTTCGGCTTGCAGATGTTCTCCGTGGTGGCGCTCGGCTCGCTCTACGGCACCGAGCCTGTCACCGCCAATGCAGCGCTGTCGGCCAACCTGGCGCTGAGCGCCATCGGCGTGCTTTGCGGCGGCTGGATCGCTGCCCGGACGTCTCGTCATCGGCTGGCCGCCAGCCTCGGCTTGTTCGCCACCGTGGTGGCCGCGGTGCTGATCGGCATCGTCGATCTCGGCGCCATGCTCTTGATCCTGGTGATGTCGCTCGCCGGCCTGTGCACCGGCGCGGTGATGCCTTCGCGCGACATGATCGTGCGCGAGGTCACCCCGCCGGGCGCGTTCGGCAAGGTGTTCGGCTTCGTCACCAACGGCTTCAACATCGCCGGCATCCTCGCTCCGCTGGTGTTCGGCGCGCTGCTCGATCACGGCGAGCCGCGCACGATCTTCTTCGTGATCGCCGGGTTCACGCTGCTCT
>CAMDEB010000463.1 GCA_945893085.1 Rhodoplanes serenus
GCTCGTAAATGCCGATCGCCGCGAACGGGCCGATCAGGGCGAAACCCGCCGCCATCGGATAGAGCAACGGCACCAGATCGTAGCCGAAGGTCGCCCGCGCGATGATCAGGCCGGCAATCGGATAGATCAGGCTGAGAAACATCACGTGGGTGGGCATCGCCCGGAAATCGTCGAGCCCCTTGGCCAGCGCGTCGACCAGATCGCGCGGCGTGATCTCCCGCACGCGCGGCAGGCCGTGTTCTGTGGCGGCGGCAGCGATGGTTTCTTGATAGGCCATGGTCGTCCTCCCTGAACCTGCTGGTTCAAGCGGGCGCGACGTTCGTGGAGCCCACGGATCGCAAGAGTGAACAGCGAAGAGGGGGCCACGACGAGCGCGCCCGCAATTCGAGGTATTAACGCAGGAAAAATAGCACCGGTTCCACCTTCGGTCGAGCGAGGCGGGAGCGGTGGATTGTTCTGATTCATGCTTGAAGTATCAAAAGACATTGTTTATCGATAGAAATTCATGTGATTTTGGACATTTCTGCCATGATCACGGCTGCGCAGGTACGGGCTGCCCGAGCGTTGATCGGTATCGACCAGCGCGAACTCGCCGAACGATCCGGTCTATCGTTACCGACCATCCAGCGCATGGAGGCGAGCGACGGCGTCGTGCGCGGCAACGTCGATTCCTTGATGAAGCTCGTGGCGGCGCTCGAAGCGGCCGGCATCGAGCTCATTTCCGACAACGCCACCAGCGCCGGCGGTGGCCGTGGCGTGCGGCTCAAGGGAGCGGCGCGATGACGGCGACGATCGCCCTGTCATGCGTGGCCGCCCTGTTGGCCACATCGGCGCTGGCGGTCGCGATGGCGCGCTTGCCGGGTGCGAGCCGGGCGATCTACGGCGCAAGCCTCGCGGTGTCGTCGGTCTTGCTGATCGTGACGCTGGCGGCGTTTGTCTCGGCCCCTGCAACTCCGTCGGTCGTCACGTTGCCGCTCGGGCTGCCCTGGCTCGGCGCGCATTTTCGCATCGACGCGCTATCGGCTTTCTTCCTCGTGGTTGTCGATCTCGGCGCGGCCGCGGCGAGCCTCTACGCGCTCGGCTACGGCCAGCATGAAAAGACGCCGCAGCGGGTGCTACCGTTCTATCCGGCCTTTCTCGCCGGCATGAATCTGGTGGTGATGGCTGACGATGCCTTCACCTTTCTGCTGTCGTGGGAGTTCATGTCGCTGTCGTCGTGGGCGCTGGTCATTACCCATCACCGCGACCGCGCCAACGTCTATGCCGGATACGTCTATCTGGTGATGGCGGGTTTCGGCACGCTGGCGCTGCTGCTGGCGTTCGGATTGCTGGCGGGCCCCGATGGCCTTTACGGCTTCGATGCGATCCGCGCCGCGCAGCCGTCCGCGGGCCTTGCCGCGCTGGTGTTGATCCTGGTGCTGGTCGGCGCCGGATCGAAGGCCGGTCTGATCCCGTTGCACGTCTGGCTGCCGCTGGCGCATCCGGCAGCCCCGAGCCACGTCTCCGCGCTGCTGAGCGGCGTGATGACCAAGGTCGCGGTCTACGCGTTCGTGCGCGTGGTGTTCGATCTGCTCGGCACGCCGGCCTGGTGGTGGAGCATCCTGGTGCTGTTCATCGGCGGCACCACCTGTGTGCTCGGCCTGCTGTATGCGCTGATGCAGAGCGATCTCAAACGCGTGCTGGCCTACAGCACGATTGAGAACATCGGCCTGATCTTCGTCGCGTTCGGCCTGGCACTTGCCTTCAAGGCCGAAGGCATGGCCTGGGCCGCCGCGCTCGCGATGACCGCCGGGCTGTTCCATGTGTTCAACCATTCGCTGTTCAAGAGTCTGTTGTTCTTCGGCTCCGGCGCGGTGCTGACCGCGACCGGCGAGCGCGACATGGACCGGCTCGGCGGTCTGATCCATCGCATGCCGAAGACCGCGCTCGCGTTTCTGATCGGGTCGGTGGCGATTTCGGCACTGCCGCCGCTCAACGGCTTTGCATCCGAGTGGCTGGTGTTTCAGGCGGTGCTGCAGAGTCCGCAACTGCCGTCCTGGGGCCTGAAGTTGCTGATCCCCGCGGTCGGAGCGCTGCTGGCGCTGTCGGCGGCGCTCGCCGCTGCATGCTTCGTACGGGCGTTTGGAATGACGTTCCTTGGGCGGCCGCGCGCGAGCACAGCGGAGCACGCGGTCGAGACCGATGTCTGGTCGCTCGCGGCGATGGCGGGCCTCGCCGCGCTCTGCGTGCTGGCGGGGCTGTTTCCCGGCCTGGTAATCGACGCGCTGGCGCCGGTGGTGCTCGGCGCGACCGGCGCCCGCATGCCGGTGCAGGTCGCGGTGCCGTGGCTGTCGATCGTGCCGATCGCGGAGAGCCGCTCGTCCTACAATGCGTTGCTGGTCTTTGCCTTCATCGCATTTTCTGCCTCGATGAGCGTTTTCGTGATCCATCGGTTTGCTTCGCGGGTGTTTCGTCGCGCGCCGCCCTGGGATTGCGGCTATCCCGATCCGTCGCCGTTGACGCAATACAGCGCCGGCAGCTTCGCCCAGCCGATCCGCCGCGTGTTCGGCACCGCGGTGTTCCAGGCGCGCGAGCATGTCGAGATGCCGCCGCCCGGTGACATGCGGCCGGCGCGTCTGGTTGTCGATGTGCGCGATCTGGTGTGGAGCCTGCTCTACGCTCCGGTCGAGCGGGCCGTGACGGTGCTCGCCGACCGGCTGAACGTTCTGCAATTCCTGACCATCCGTCGCTATCTCAGCCTGGTGTTCCTGTCGCTGGTCGGCCTGCTGCTGGTGATCGCCATATGGTCGTGATCCGCGAGCTCGCCATCCAGGCCGCGCAGATGCTGCTGGTGCTGCTGCTGGCGCCGCTGCTCACCGGGTTTGTGCGCAAGGTGAAGGCGCGTCTGCTGCGCCGCCAGGGCCCCTCGATCATCCAGCCCTATCGCGACCTGTTGCGGCTGATGCGCAAAGAGGTGGTGCTGGCGGAGAACGCCTCCTGGCGGTTCCGGGTCTCGCCCTATGCGATTTGCGCCACCACCTGGGTGGCTGCGGCACTGGTGCCGACGTTCGCCATCAGCCTGATGTTCAGCTGGAGCGCCGCCCGGATCGCCATCATCGCGCGGCTCGGCAGCGCGCGGTTCTTCCTCGCGCTCGCCGGCCTCGACGTCGGCACCAGCTTCG
>CAMDEB010000464.1 GCA_945893085.1 Rhodoplanes serenus
GCGCCAGGCCTCCGGGTGGCAAGGCTTGTCCTATGGAAAGCGTGGACGGGCGGCGCCCGCCCTCGCTTCCAACAGGACCAACAAAAGCCGCAGACGATTCAAGATAACTGTCCTTCATGAGGGCCATTCCTTCTCGGTTCCAGTGGACCATGTGGTGTCCAAAGAAACCGGGGCCAGCTCAGGATCACATCTTTGCCCAGGAATCACTATATGAAGGGTCAGGCCGGCCCGCCGGCAACGAGAGTGCCGATGCCCGCCCCCCACCTGCTCGTCATGGAAGGCAATTCCCCCGAGACCCGCGCCCAGCACATCGCTGCCGGCGGCACGATGGCGAGCCAGGGCTATGCCAGCCTGCTGCAGGAGCTGCTGCCCAGCGCCACTATCGACATCTGCTTCCCGGGCGACGCCGGCGTGAACCTGCCCGACCGTGCCACGCTCGAAGGCTATGACGGCGTCGCCATCACCGGATCGGGACTGCATGTCTATGACGGCGGCCCGGCGGTCACCCAGCAGATCGATCTGGCGCGCGCCGTGCTCGCGGCCGGTACGCCGATTTTCGGCAGCTGCTGGGGATTGCAGGTCCTGACCGTCGCCGCGGGCGGCAGCGTGCGCAAGAATCCGAAAGGCCGCGAGCTCGGCTTCGGCCGCGGCATCAGCCTCACCGAAGCTGGCCGCAAGCATCCGATGTATGCCGGCAAGCACGGGGTGTTCAACGCGCCGACGGTGCACCTCGACGAGGTCGAGACCGTGGCGCCCGGCACCACCGTGCTCGCGACCAACGCCGTCTCCGACGTGCAGAGCGCCGAGATCCGCTGCAACGGCGCCGTCGCCTGGGGCGTGCAATACCATCCGGAGTATCCGCTGCGCGAAATCGCCGCGATCGTGCGCCGGATCGGGCCGCGGCTGATCGGCGAAGGATTTTTCCTCGACGACGCCGACATCCAGACCTTCGCCGGCGATCTCGACACGCTCGACCGCAACCCCGCCGACAAGCGGCTCGCCTGGCGTCACGGCATCAGCAAGAACGTGCTCGATAAGCGCCTGCGCGTGGGCGAGGTCGCGAACTGGCTGGAATTCCAGGTGCTGCCGACGCGCGTCAAGCGCGGGCGGGGATAGTTACAAAACCTTACACACCTCGTCGAAGGCGAAGCGTTCGAGGCGCGGTTCGAGATTCGTCGGGTCGCCATGGCCGAGGCAGCATAGGAAATTCGACTTGAACCGTCCGTCGGGGAAAAACTCCTCGTCGACCTTTTCGTTCTTGAAGCCCGACATCGGCCCGCAATCGAGCCCCATCGCGCGCGCCGCCAGCATGAAATAGGCGCCTTGCAGCGAGGCGTTGCGCAGCGCCGTGGTGCGGATCGCCTCCGGCGTGGTCTCGTACCAGCTCCGCGCCTGCGGATTGGAATACATGCGCGGCAGGTGCTCGAAGAATCGCATGTCGTAGGCCAGCACCGCGACCACCGGCGCGCTCATGGTCTTCTTCAGGTTGCTCGACGACAGCGCCGGCTTGAGACGCTGCTTGGCTTCGTCGCTGCGCAGGAACAGAACGCGCTGCGGCTGCGAGTTGGCGGTGGTCGGCCCCCATTTCGCCAGATCGTAAAGCGCGCGCAGGGTGTCGTCGCCAACCGGCTCCGGCGCGTAATCGCTGTAGCTGCGCGCCTTGCGCAACAGCAGATCGAGCGCGTCGTCGGAAACCTTCGGCATGGTCATGAGATTCCCCCTGGACGCTCGGCCGCTCAGCCCGCCGCCGGAACGACATCGGTCGCGGCCTTGCGCACCAGCCGCTTCACCGCGTTCGAGGCCACCACCTCGCGGCCCTCGGCATAGGCCTCGTGGTTCTTCTCGATATCGTCGAGGTCGTAGAGATAGTTCACCATCAGCCCGTAGGACTGCTCGATGCCGTTCTCGGTCGCGTCGGCGAGCCAGTTGAGCCGTTCGAGACGAGCGCCGTTGCCGAGATGGAAGCGCGCCACCGCATCGGCCGGCAGGCCGCGGCGGTTGCGGGCGCGCAGGAAATACCACCCCGCCGCCCGCAGCAGCGGCTCCTGCAGCGGCTCGCGTGCCGACACGAGCTGCCACCAGCCGGGACGATCGAGACCGGCGAGCGCCGCGCGGTCCTCCTCGCTCAGCGCGTTCGAATGCTCGGACTTGCGCTCGCGGTCGAGCCAGCGGGCGAAGTCGGGCGCCGGCGACAGCGTGACGAAGGTCTGCAGCCGCGGGTTCTCGCGGCAGATTTCCTGCACCACCTGCTTGATCAGGAAGCTGCCGAACGACACCCCGGCGAGGCCGCGCTGGCAGTTGGAGATCGAGTAGAACGCCGCCGTCGTCATCTTCTCCGGCTGCAGCGCGTCGCGCGACACCGACAGGATCGGCGCGACCGCGTCCGGAATCTCCCGGGTGAGCGCGACCTCGACGAAGATCAGCGGCTCGTCGACCAGCGCCGGATGGAAGAACGCGTAGCAGCGCCGGTCGCTCGGATCGATGCGGCGGCGCAAGTCGTCCCAGCTCCTGATCCGGTGCACCGCCTCGTAGCGGATGATCTTCTCCAGGATCATCGCCGGCGTCGACCAGTCGATCCGCCGCAGCACCAGGAAGCCGCGGTTGAACCATGACGAGAACAGGTGGACGAAATCGGCATCGACCGCGGCCAGATCTTCGCGGTGGTCGAGCGCGTCGATCAGTTGCTCGCGCATCCGCACCAACGCGGCGGTGCCGCCCGGGGCAAGATTGAGGCGGCGCAGCAATTCCTGCCGGCGCGGCTCGGCCGCGGTGTGAACGACGGCGGCGGTCTTGTCGGTCGGGTTCGCCTGCCAGCGGGCGATGGCGGCCGTGAGCCGCTCGGGGTCGTGGCCGAAGCGGTTCGCCAGCGCCTCGAAGAAGGCAATGCGCGGCCCGATGGTCAGCTCGGCATATTGCGCCAGGATGTCGCCGGCGAGCGCGGCGCCGGACGCCTCGCCGCGGCCAGAGAGCAACTCCTCGCACAATTCCACCAGGCTTTCGGAACGCGCGCCCGGCTCGCCGCGGCGATCGCGCGCGCGGTCCAGCAATGCGCGGCCGCGCTCGGTAATGGTGGCGAGCATCTCGCCGAAGAAAGAGCTGTTCATCACGGGCCGGTTTCCGTCCTGGGGCGATTCAGCCTAGGGCGATTTGGCGATTGTA
>CAMDEB010000465.1 GCA_945893085.1 Rhodoplanes serenus
GTGATGACCTATGTCGCCGAGCTTCGCACCAACAAGCTGACGCAGATCTATCTGTGGGAGCCCGACGCCTACAAGGACAAGATCAACAGCATCACGCTCTACTACGGCATCGTGATCGGGATCGCCGGCCTGCTCGCGCTGTTCCTCACCATCCTGTTCGTGGTGAAGGGCAGCGTGATGTTCCCGGCCGCCGCGGCGCTCGGTTGGGCGGTTCTGGTCTATATCGGCATCGACTTCGGCTTCTGGGGCAAGGTGTTCGACATGTCCGCCGGCGCCGAGCGGGTCTGGCGCGCGACCGGCGAGGCGGTGCTGGCGGGAACGCTGCTGGTGTTTCTGTTCGCCTATCTCAATCTGAATCGCTGGCACGTGCGTTATTCGCACATCACGCTCGGCTGGCTCGCCATCCTTGGCTTGCTGATCGCGCTGGCGCTGGTCGATCCGTCGATCGCGTCAGGCATCGCGCGGATTTCGCTGCTCGCTATCGCGCTGTTCGGCTTCTGCCTCGTGATCTATCTGTCGACCCACGGCTTCGACCGCGCCGTGCTCCTGATCCCGACGTGGCTGCTGTTGGTGGTCTGGGTGATTGCCGCGGGCGCTGCCGTCACCGGCTTCGTCACCAACGACATCGTAGGCCCCGCGCTCCTTGGCGGCCTCGTGCTGATCGTGATGCTGATCGGATTCACGGTGATGCAGCACGCCTTTGCCGGCGGCGTCACCCATGGCATCGTCACCGACGTCGAAAGACGCGCTCTCGCACTGACAGGCGCCGGCGATTTTATCTGGGACTGGGACGTTTCCGCCGACAAGGTCTTCACCAGCGCGGAGACCGAGTCCCTGCTCGGGCTTAAGCGCGGAACGCTTGAAGGTCCTGCAGCGCGCTGGCTCGACGTCCTGCATCCGCTCGACCGCGACCGCTTCCGCGCGGCGCTGGACAGCGTGCTCGAGCAGCGGCGAGGGCGGCTGTTGCAGGACTTCCGGCTGCGCTCTCCCGACGGGCACTACCTGTGGTTCACGCTGAAGGCGCGGCCGGTGGTCGGATCCGATGGCGAAGTGGTGCGGCTCGTCGGCACGCTCACCGATGTCACCGAATTCAAGAATGCCGAGGAGCGTCTCCTGCACGACGCCGTCCACGACAACCTGACCGGTCTGCCCAACCGCGAATTGTTCATGGACCGCCTCGAATCGGTGCAGCAGCTCGCCAAGGTGGATGCGCAGATCAGGCCGACGGTGGTCGTCATCGATCTCGACCGCTTCAAGCAGGTCAACGATTCGGTCGGGATCGCGGTCGGCGACTCCATCCTGCTGACGCTCGCGCGCCGGCTCGGCCGGCTGCTCAAGCCGCAGGACACGCTGGCGCGGCTCGCTGGCGATCAGTTTGCGCTGATCCTGCTTTCGGAGAAGGAGTCTGACCGCATCATCGCCTTTGCCGAGACCTTGCGGCGGACGCTACGCGCGCCGATCACCTTCAACGACCGCGAGATCTTTCTGACCGCCTCGATCGGGCTTGCGCTTGCCGACAGCCAGCCCGGCCGCAGCGACGAGATTCTGAAGGATGCCGAGCTTGCGATGTACCACTGCAAGCGCATCGGCGGCGACCGCATCGAGGTGTTCAAGCCGTCGATGCGTGCGCGCAAGACCGATCGGCTCACGCTGGAGTCGGAGTTGCGCCGTGCGCTGGAGCGCGAGGAGATCACCATCCTCTACCAGCCGATCATCCGGCTTGAAGATCGCTCGGTGGCGGGCTTCGAGGCGCTGGCGCGCTGGGACCATCCGAAGATGGGCCGCATGTCGCCGGCGGAATTCATTTCCATTGCCGAGGAGATCGGTCTGATCGTCGATCTCGGCCTGTTCGTTCTGGAACGGGCTGCGCGCCAGCTGGGCCAATGGCAGCGCACGGTGCGCCAGCGCGACCCGGTGTTCTGCAGCGTCAACGTGTCGTCGCGGCAGTTGCTGCGGCAGGACCTCATTCACGATCTGCGGACGGTGATCGCGCGCTCAGGCATTGCGCGCGGCACGCTCAAGTTGGAGTTGACCGAGTCGCTGGTGATGGAGAATCCCGAGCACGCCGCGCAGATGCTCCAGCGCATCCGCGAATTGGGCGCTGGCCTGGCGCTCGACGACTTCGGCACCGGCCACTCGTCGCTCGCCTATCTGCAGCGTTTCCCATTCGACACCATCAAGATCGACCAGTCGTTCGTCCGCACATCGAACAAGGGCCAGCGACCGGTCATCCTGCGCTCCATCATCCAGATGGCGCACGATCTCGGCATGGAAGTCGTGGCCGAGGGGGCGGAAACGGATTCCGACGCGGTCGAGTTGTCCCAGCTGGGCTGCGAATACGCGCAGGGCTACGTCTTTGGCGAGCCGATGAGCGCCGACGACGCCCGCCGCCTGCTCGCGAGCGAGACCCGGCTCGAGATGGCGCGATAGAGCGGGTTTCCCCTATTTCGGCGGCTCGAACCCACCGGCCGTCCAGCGCGGCGCCATCTCCGGCGATGTGAGCGCAGCGACGAATGCGCGCGCGGCCGCAGGCTCCTTGCTGCTGGAGGGAATCGCTGCGGCATAGACGGTCCACAACTGCAACGTCCCCGGCAGCGGCGCTGCAAACCGCGCACCCTTGACCGGCAGGATTTCGCTGATCAGCGTGACGCCGATCTCGGCCTTGCCTTCCGCGACGAAGCGCGAGACCTCGATGCCGCCATCGCCGTGCACGGCCTTCTTGGCGATGACGTCGGCGATGCCTTCCTTCTTCAGCCATGCGAGCAGGTGGGTGCTGGATGTGCCGCCCAATGCTGGCGAGGTATGGGCGACCGACTTTGCGTTCAGGAGCGCCTGCTTGAACGCCTCCACGGTGGAGACATCCGGTACGGCCGCGCCTTCGCGGGTTACGACGCCGAGGCCGACGCGCCCGAGATCGACCCGGCTTCCCGGGGTCAGCTTGCCGGTCTTCTCGATCTCCGCCATCAGCGGCGCCGACGTAATGAGCAGGTCGGCGGGCTTGCCGGATGCGATGGTGTCGCGCAGGAATCCGGTCGGCCCCACCGTGAAATCGAATGTGTCGCCGGTCTTCTTCTTGTAGTCATCGATCATGCCGGAGATCAGCGTACGCACCGCGCCGGCCGAGATGACCTTGAGGTCGGCGGCGCTCGCAGGCGCTG
>CAMDEB010000466.1 GCA_945893085.1 Rhodoplanes serenus
ACGTCCATATCCTGGAAATGAACGGCGACAGCTACCGCCTCAAGCAGAGCAAGCGCCGCCAGCGTGGTGCCAAAGCCACAAACCTGCCCGACAACCCACCCGAGGAATAACCCACGACGCATGAAGCCCCCCCCCGCGGGGGGGGGGGGGCGTCATGCCCTCAGCCGTGATGTACGTTTACTCCGGCCAGCCGATGCATTTTTACTCCGGCGTTGACAGTCACATCGCAGGCATAGGAGGCGATGGTGCCGCCCAACTCGTGCACCCGGTCGAGGGTTTCCGCCATCGCGTCGGCGTTCTTGTCGACGGCGAAGACCTTGGCGCCCTCTTGCGCGAACCGCACCGCGGTGGCGCGGCCGTTGCCCCAGCCCGGCCCGATACAGCCGGCGCCGGTGACCAGCGCGATCTTGCCTTGCAGTCGTCCGGCCATGGGAACGGTTACACCCGGCGGCCCCGTCTTATTGCGAGCCTCGCAATCCGATCTTGTCCACCAGCGAGCCCCACTTCACGCGCTCCGACTTGATGTAGTCGTTGATGCCGGCGACGGATGGCGACTCGATGGGGATCAGGCCGATGTCGGCTGCCCGTTTCGTCATCACAGGATCGCTCATGATTTTCTTCATCTCGGCGTGCAGCCGGTCGACGATCTCTTTCGGAGTCTTGGCAGGCACCAGCAGGGCATGCCAGGACACCGCCTCGAAATCGGCTGCGCCGGAGGCCTGCGCGAACGGTGGCACCTCAGGCAGCAGCGGCAGCGGGGTCGTGGACGAAACCGCGAGCGCGCGAAGCTTGCCATCCTTGATCACCGGGATCGATGCGCCGGCTTCGACGAAGCCGGTCGCAACATGGCCGGCCACAAGGTCGGTCACGGACTGGCCGGTGGCCTTATAGGGAACGTGAGTTGCGTTGAAGTCGAACCGCTGCTTTGCGAGCTCCATTGCAATGTGCTGGAATACGCCGGCGCCGAGCGAGGCGTAGGTGAACGGCGGATTGGACTTTTTGGCGAGCGCGATGAACTCGGGAACGGTCTTCGCCGGGCTGGACGGGTTGACCACCAGGATCAACGGCGACTTTACGTAAAGCGAGATCGGCGTGAAATCGTTGTCCGGGCTGTAGTTCATCTGCTTGTAGAGATGCTGGTTGATCGCCAACGCCGAACTCGTGAGCACTCCGAGCGTGTGGCCGTCGGGTTGCGAGGTCGCGATTTGTGCGGCTGCAATCATCGTGGCCGCGCCAGGCTTGTTCTCGACGATCACCGGCTTGCCCAACGCCTGCGACAGCTTCTCCGCATACAGCCGCACCAGCACATCCATGCCGGTGCCCGGCCCGAGCGAGACGACGATGGTGATGTTCTTGGACGGATAGCTCTGGGCATGCGCCGGCGAACTAAGAGTAATTGTCAGAAGCGAAAGCGCAACTAACGCGCAGCGTGTCACCAAGCCCATCATCGTCGTTCCTCCCCTGAATCTTTCTGGCCTCACATTATGTGGGCCACTACCCCCAAACAAGGCACTTTGCGCTAGCCCAAATGTCGCATTATCTGGCACAGCAGGCCCGCCGAGCGGGCTTGGCCAGCAAAGACGGGACGTCAGGACACTGGATGCAGAGCGAGAAGGAAAAGGTCGCACTCGGATCGATCCTGGCTTCGGCCGGACTGACGATTGGCAAAGCGGTGGTAGGCGTGATGTCCGGTTCGCTCGCGCTTTTGTCGGAGGCCGCGCATTCGTTCATCGACCTGATCGCGACGGTGATGACCTATTTCGCCGTGCGCGTTTCCGGCAAGCCGGCCGACGAGGAACACCACTACGGCCACGGCAAGGTCGAGAGCGTGACGGCGCTCGCCGAAACCGCGCTGCTGTTCCTGCTGTCCGGCATCGTGTTCTGGGAGGCCTTGCAACGCCTCCTCGGCGGCCACGGCCATATGGTTGAGGCGACGATCTGGGCTTTCGGCGTCATCGCCGTCTCCATCGTCGTCGATTTTTTCCGGGCGCGGCTGCTCAACCGCGTGGCAAAGGAAACCGCGAGCGAGGCGCTCGAGGCCGACGCGTTGCATTTCAGCTCCGACATGTGGTCGTCGATCGCGGTGCTGATCGGGCTCGGCGGCGTCGCGCTCGGCCTGCCATGGGCGGATGCTGCGGCGGCGCTGGTGGTTGCGCTATTCGTGTGCCTGGCCGGCTGGCGGCTCGGCCAGCGCACCATCATGACCCTCACCGATGCGGCTCCCTCGGGCTCGGCGGCCACCGTCACCCGGATCGCCTCGCGGGTGCGCGGCGTGGTCGCGGTCGATCGGGTGCGGGTGCGGCCGGTGGGCGACAAGCTGTTCGTCGAGGTCCTGGTCGCGGTCAGCCGTACGCTGCCGCTCGATCAGGTCGAAGCACTCAAGACCAATGTGGCCTCAGCCATTCGCAGCGAAATGCCGCGGGCAGAGGTCAGCGTGGCCGCCGAGCCGCGCGCGCTCGACAACGAGAGCGTGGCCGAACGCGTCATGGTGATCGCCCGCAACCATGCGCTGGCCGTGCATCACGTCACGGTCCACGCCATCGAGGGCCGGCGGTCGGTGTCGCTCGACCTGGAGGTCGACCGCAAGCTGGCGCTCGGCGCGGCCCACGAGATCGCCGACGGCCTCGAAGCGGCGTTGCGCGAGGAGCTCGGACCCGAGGTCGAGATCGACACCCACATCGAGCCGCTGCAGCCGCCGGAGGCCGCCGGGCGCGAAGCGCCGCCCCAGCGGGCCAAGGCGGTAGAAGTGGCGCTCGCCGAAATCGCAGCGGAAGGCCGCATGATCCGCGATATCCACAACGTGCGGGTCCGAGAGACCGACGAAGGCGAAATCGTCAACTTCCATTGCTGGGTCGATCCGGCGCTCACGGTGCAGGCGGTTCACGAGAAGGTCGACGAGATCGAGCGCGAACTGCGTCACCGCTCGCCGTCGATCAAGCGAGTGATCGGACACGCCGAACCGCGCGGCGCTGCCTAAGCGTTGGGCGATTTAAGGAACGCGCATACCCGGCACGATCGTTGCACGGCCTGAGCCAGGAGGCTCGCCATGCAAACCATCCGTGCCCTGATGCCCTCGCACCAATTGCTGTTGCCCGCCGGTTTGGCCATCGCCGGCATGCTGTTCCTGGTGATGTGGTCGCATCCCAGCGCC
>CAMDEB010000467.1 GCA_945893085.1 Rhodoplanes serenus
AAGGTCCCTGTTCCGCCGCCGACGCGGCGCGGGGTCGTCGCCGGAAGGACCTCATTTTCCGTATCGCGCTCGGGCTGTTTGGTAGCAGGGCTAAGGCAACCCGCCCTCGAATCCTTGGTTAGACGAGCGCTCCAGCGAGAGGATTTCAGCATGCCCCGCGAACCGATCGGTATCCCTACGCTGGCGGCCGCCTAGCATTGATGTCGCTGTTGGAGATAGCTGTCTGAAGAGTGGCACGATGATCGTGTCCGCTACCGGATGATGGACACTATCTCTGATGTCGGTGGGCAATGACGGTGATTTTAGGCCTGGCGCGCGCAGGCGTCGATCCTGGACTCGGGACGAGAAGCGCCGGATCGTCGAAGAGAGCCTTCAGGAAGGGGCCTCGATCGCCGGGGTCGCTCAACGTCATGCGCTCAACGCCAATCTATTGTTCACTTGGCGCCGCAAGATGGGCGTTGAGGCGATTGAGCAGCAAGACCCGATGCCAATCCTGCCCGTGACGATTGCGCAGGGATTGGCCACGGAACGGGACTGCCCGGGCGCGGCCGGCCAGATGGAAATCGTTCTTGCGGAAGGCAACCGGATCATCGTCTGGGCTGACGTCGAGACGGCGGCGCTGACGCGCGTGTTGAAGGCGCTGTCGCGGCGATGATTCCGATTCCGAGCGGCGTCAGAGTCTGGATTGCGACAGGTCACACCGACATGCGGCGCGGCATGCAGGGCCTGGCGCTGCAGGTTCAGGAGAGTCTGAAGCGCGATCCTCATGCTGGCGACCTCTATATCTTCCGAGGTCGCCGCGGCGATCTCGCCAAGATCCTCTGGCACGATGGAATCGGGCTCTCGCTTTACGCCAAACGATTGGACCGCGGAAAGTTCATATGGCCATCGGCGTCAGGTGGCGCGGTGTCGATCTCGGCGGCGCAGATGGCGTACATGCTCGAGGGGATCGACTGGCGAAATCCACAACTGACGTGGCGGCCCAAGAGCGCCGGTTAGCATATGCGCGATTGGGTCGGAAAAAATTGCGACCGCGTGCATTTTAGGGCGCCTCAAATCACGCGATTTATGATTCACTTCGTGGCATGGATGCCGCTCGCGCCACTCTTACCCGAGAAAACGCCGCCCTGAAAGCGGCGCTGACCGCTGCGCAGACCAAGGGCCTGGAAGTCGCCGCGGAACTGGCGGTCGCCCGCGCGAAAGCGTCCGAAGACATGGCGCTGATCGCCCAGCAGAAGCTTCGGATCGCGAAACTGGAGCGCCAAGTCTACGGGCAGCGGTCGGAGCGCTCGGCGCGGCTGATCGACCAACTGGCGCTCACCTTCGAAGAGCTGGAAGCCAGCGCCACGCAAGACGAACTTGCGGCCGAAAAGGCTGTCGCCAGAACGACGACGGTCGCCGGATTTACGCGCAAACGTCCCGAGCGCAATACGTTCCCCGACCATCTTCCTTGCGAGCGCGTGGTGATCGACCCGCCGACGGCATGCGAATGCTGCGGCGGCAATCGCCTGCGCAAGCTCGGCGAGGATGTGACGCGCACGCTGGAATCGCAGCCCCGTCAGTGGAAGGTGATCGAGACGGTGCGGGAGAAGTTTACTTGCCGGGATTGCGAAAAGATCTCGCAAGCGCCGGCGCCGTTCCATGTGATTGCGCGGGGCTGGGCAGGTGCGAACCTCCTGGCGATGATCGTGTTCGAGAAGTTCGGCCAGCACCAGCCTTTGAACCGTCAGGCCGAGCGTTATGCGCTGGAAGGGGTGCCGATCGCGCTGTCGACCATGGCCGACGCGGTGGGCTCGGTCTGTACGGCGCTCGATCCGCTCCTTCGCTTGGTGAAATCTCATGTCATGGCGGCCGAGCGCCTGCATGGCGACGACACGACCGTGCCGGTTCTGGCCAAAGGCAAGACCGATACCGGGCGGTGCTGGGTTTATGTTCGAGACGACAAGCCCTTCGGCGGCACCGGGCCGCCCGCAGCGATGTTCTATTACTCGCGCGATCGCCGGGGCGAGCACCCGCAGGCGCATCTGGCGGGATATGCCGGCATCCTGCAGGCGGACGCCTATGACGGCTACAACAAGCTCTATCTGGCGGACCGCAAGCCCGGCCCGGTCCAGGAGGCGGCATGCTGGGTGCACGCGCGGCGCCCGTTCTTCGCCATGGCCGATCTGGAGGAGAACACGCGTCGCAAGGCCGCGGGCAAAAAGGAAATCCCTCTGTCGCCGATCGCGATCGAGGTCGTGCGCCGCATCGACGCCCTGTTCGAGATCGAGCGGTCCATCAACGGCAAATGCCCCGAGGAACGGCTGGCGGTCAGACGAAATCTGAGCCAGCCTCTGGTCGACGATCTGCGGGTCTACATGCGCGAGCAGGCGGCCGGGCTCTCGCGTGGGCACGATCTGGTCAAGGCCGTCAATTACATGCTCAAGCGCTGGCCGGCCTTCACCTTGTTCCTCGAGGACGGACGCGTGTGCTTGTCCAACAATGCCGCCGAACGCGGGTTGCGCGGAATCGCGCTGGGAAGAAAATCGTGGCTGTTCTGCGGGTCCGATCGCGGCGGGCAGCGTGCTGCGGTCATGTACAGTCTCATTGTCACGGCCAAAATGAATGGCGTTGATCCGCAGGCCTGGCTCGCCGACGTCCTCTCGCGCATCGCAGCCCATCCCACGCACCGGCTTGCCGAGTTGCTGCCGTGGAACTGGCGACCTTTAGCCATCGCGGGTTCGGCCCTGGCGGCCTGAAATGCACGTTAACAAGGTTCATCGTGTAACGACCATCGAACGCGTCGCCGCAGACCTCGGCGAGAGCGTCGACTGGCTTTACGATGTCGCCGTGGAAATGGATGCCGAGGATGGCGTGATCTGGGTTTACGGGCCCGGCGACCACCAGGTCTTGGCATTCACCGACTTCGGGATCGAAACCCTGGTCGAGTTGATCAAGATCCACAGAGAGCTGTCATCCACCCAATCCTGAGACCGCAATCGTCACACCTGCGGCCCACGGCGGATGGGTACCAAAGACCAGCCATCCTCTTCGGGTGAACTGGAGTAGGAAGATTTCTCACCGAATCTGTTTCATCGCTACTCTTACACAGAGGACGATATTG
>CAMDEB010000468.1 GCA_945893085.1 Rhodoplanes serenus
GCCCGTTGATGCGCACATAGAGGCGAGGCCGCTGCTTGGCGGTCCGCGCCTCCTAGAGGAAGGCGACCGTGGTCGCGCGGGCCTCGGCCTTGCGCTGGGGCGAGATCGAATCCTCGAGATCGAGCAGTAGCGCGTCGGCGCCGCTGCCGAGCCCCTTGTCGAGCTTTTTCGGACTGTCGCCGGGAATGAAGAGGAGGGAGCGCATGGGGCTGAATTGCCATTCCGAAGCGATATACTGAACTCAACGAGTAACACGGGAGCGCGACCATGTTCAAACGACGCGGTGTCCTGACGGCGGCGATGCTGTCGCTGGCGATGGCCCTGTCGATGCCGCAGGCGATGGCACAGACCTGGCCGGCGCGTCCCATGACGCTCGTGGTGCCGTTCGGCGTCGGCAGCGGTTCCGACCTGATCGCGCGAACTCTCGCGGCGCGGATGGGAGAGCTCTTGGGCCAGACCGTGATCATCGAGAACATCAGCGGCGCCGGCGGCATGACCGCGGCCTCGCGCGTCGCAAATTCGCCGCCCGACGGCTACCAGTTCGTGCTCGGCAGCGTCGACACCTTCGCGATCAATCAGACGCTCTACAAGAAGCCGCTCTACAACGCCGCCACCGACTTCGCGCCGATCGGGCTCGTCACCGACCAGGCGATGGTGCTGATCGCCCGCAAGGATTTTCCGGCGAACGACATGAAGGAGTTCGCCGCTTACGCCAAGGTCAACCACGCCAAGATGCAGTTCGCCTCGGGCGGCGTCGGCTCGGCCTCGCATCTCGCCTGCGCGCGGCTTGACGCCGCGATTGGCATCGACATCACCCACGTCACCTATCGCGGCTCGGCGCAGGCGATGCAGGACCTGTTCGCGGGCCGGATCGATTTCTACTGCGCGCTGGCGGCCGCCGCCGTCGGCCCGCTCGAAAGCAAGCAGGCCAAGGCAATCGCGATCCTGACACGCGACCGCTCGCCGCTGTTTCCGGGCCTTGCAACCGCGCATGAGCAGGGCGTGAAGGACTTCCACGCCAATTTCTGGAGCGGGCTTTTCCTGCCCAAGGGCACGCCCGAGCCCGTCGTGCAGAGGTTGACTCAGGCCACGATGGAGACGTTGAACACGCCGGCGGTTCAGGAGCGCCTCTTGAAAATTGGCGTGACCATCTTTCCGCCGGAACTCCGGTCGCCGGCCCAGGCGAAATCCTTCGTCGAGAGCGAGATCAAGAACTGGGAGGCCGTCATCAAGGCGAGCGGCGTGCCCCAGCAGTGAGGTGCTGAGCTTAAGCCGGCCGCATCTTGATGAACGCCTGGCGGCGGCACTCTGCGACCAGCTTGTCGTCCTGGTTGTAGGCGCGGTGGTGGAGTTCGACGATGCCGGCACCCGGCTTCGATTTCGATTCGCGCTTGCCGACGATCTCGGTGGTGCAATGCACGGTGTCGCCTTCGAACAGCGGATGCGGGAATTTCGTGTCCGTCATGCCGAGGTTGGCGATGGTGGTGCCGGTGGAGAGGTCGCTCACCGAAATGCCGATCATCAGGCCGAGCGTGAACAGCGAGTTCATCAGCGGCTGACCCCATTCGGTCTCGGTCTCGCAGAAGTGCCGGTCGATGTGCAGCGGCTGCGGGTTCAGCGTCATGTTGGAGAACAGCATGTTGTCCATCTGCGTCACCGTGCGGGTGTAGCGGTGCTCATGCAGCTCCCCCACCACGAAGCCCTCGAAATAGAGCCCGCCGCGCTTGTGTCGCATCGCCGTTTCGCTGGTTTTCTCCGCCATGACTGAAGCCTCCTGCGCCCGATCTTAAGAGTCCATTTACCATAATGCTTAACATATCAGGGGAGCCGCGACCGGCCTGCGGTCCGGCGGAAAGCACCCATGCTGGTCGACGCCAACGGCAGCAGCCCGATAGTCACCGGCGCCATCCGCCAAGCCTCGCGGATGACGGGGACCAACTTCAAGTATCTGGTCGCCACCGCCCAGGTCGAATCGAACTTCAAGCCGAACGCCGGAACCTCGACCTCCACGGCGCGCGGCCTGTTCCAGTTCATCGAGCAGACCTGGCTCGCCACGCTGAAGGAGCAGGGCCCCGCGCTCGGCTATGGCCGCGTCGCCAACGCCATCGAGCGCATGCCCTCGGGCCAGTACGTCGTGCAGGACCGGCGGCTCAACGACCAGATCATGAACCTGCGCTCCGATCCGACCGCCAATGCGGTGATGGCGGGCGCTTTCACCAAGGCCAACGCCGGCAAGCTGAGCGAGGCGCTCGGCCGTCGTCCGAGCGAGGGCGAGCTTTATCTGGCGCATTTCCTGGGACCGAACGGCGCCAGCAAGTTGATCGGGCTTGCCGCATCCAAGCCCGGGGCCCGCGCCGCCGAGGCGTTTCCGAGTGCGGCGCGGGCCAACCCTTCGATCTTTTTCGACAAGCACGGTCAGATGCGCGGCGCCGCCGATGTCTACCGCACGCTGGTCGGCCGCTACGACATGGCCCGCGGCAATCAGATCGATCCCACCGTGCCTCCGGCCGTCGTGGCCCAGGTTGCGACAAACCCCGTTGGCGTCGCGCGGCGCGCGGCCTTCGCGCCCGATACCGCGCAACTGACCGAGGCCTATGCCGCCGCCCGGCGTCTGGCGGATCCGCCGGCGCAACTCGGCGATACGGGGCCGGTGTTCCATGGCCTGTTCCACACCGGTGCGCGGCGCGACGCCGTGGCGCCGGTGGTGAGCGCGCTGTGGACCGCGCCTTCGCCGCAGACCTCGGCGTTCCCCAAGGTGCCGTCGCAAGAGGCCGCCGCAGCGGCGCCGGTTGCGCGCTCCGGCGGTCCGCTCGATCTATTCCAGGATCAGGCGCCCGACACCCGCGCCCTGTTCCGCGGCCGGGTCTGAACTGGCTTCGACCTCCGGCCGCGCGTTAACGATTGGGCAATCTTTCCAAAGATTTATGCTGAACGCTTTATTAAATTTCTGACACTAGAGTCTGATTCATTGGGACTGAATCGATTTTGGGATTCCCAAATCGGAGCGGTTCTGATTCAAGATGCTGGCTGGGATGGAGGCCAGCATCCAATGGCTCGACCCTATTCGCTTGATCTACGGGAGCGGGTTGTTGCGGCGGTT
>CAMDEB010000469.1 GCA_945893085.1 Rhodoplanes serenus
CGGTACTCGTGCAGGAAGGCTTCGAGCGAAACGGGCGTCATCGCCGCGTGATGTTCGAACACGGTGTGGAGCCCGATCACGGCAAGGTCGTGCCGCCGCAGCATCTCCGCGATTCGCTTTGCCTGCGGAATGGCATGCATCACGCAGCCGGGACATAGCATCTGGAAGGTGTGCAGCAGCACGGGCCGCCCGCGAAGGCGGGCTAGCGTGACTGGCGCCTTGGTGTTGAACCAGCGCTCGATGATGAGTTCCGGCGCGGCGATGCGCGGTGGTGCGATGGTCATGACAGAAATCCACTGCGATCAGAAGTCGCCATCCTTGGTGTAGGGTCGGCTCCACAGGATGGCCTGCAGCAGGACCGATTTTGTCCAAGCCGCATGCATGGCGTCGACTTCGGCCGGGCCGAGCCCCGTCTTGCCGAGGAACGGCTTCATGGTGACCGAGATCGGCATGACGAGCGCCAGGACATGACGCAGGGCGATGTGCGGCGCTGCGGAGACGCCGTCGGTCTTGTTCTTCCCGACGCGGTGGTGTCGGCGGCCGATCTCGTCCTGGTAGGCGAGCCACGCGTCGTCGTAGTTGGCCGCGCAGGTGTCGAGGATCCACTGACCGAAGCGCTTGCGCACCGCGGCCAGATACGCGCCATTGGGCTGAGCTGTCTTCGGATCGACGAAATAGGCGAGCAGATGCGGCGTGCCGCCCACGAAGCCGTACCAGACATCGAGGATGGCCTCGATTTGGCCGGCGACAACATCGCGCGCCTTGCGCAAGGCGGCGATGTCGTCCGCGCCGAACAGCAGCGACGCCTTCAACTCGTCGAGATCTCGCTGTGATAGCGGCGAACGCGGCAACGACGGATCGTTCAGGCGATAACCGGGAATGGCAGGAACGGTCATGTTGGTGCTCCTTGGTGTGTGGTCACTTCTTCGCCGGCATCACCTTGCCGGGCCGCAAGCCGAATCCTTGGTCGGCGCGACCCGGTGGAAGTGCCATCTGGTGTCGTTGATTTCGAACAGCGGCTTGTCGTTGAAGTCGGGATGCGCGGCGCCGGCGGTGCCGCGTGTCGTCATCATGAACGAGACCTTGTCGCCGTCGGTCTCGGCCTTGGCTTGCAGGATGTCGAAGGACGCGCGGGCCTTGGCATTGGCGGCGGCAGTGACATCGTGGGCCGAAACGACCGATGGCATGAGCATCACGGCGGGAAGGATGGGCCTTGAGTGCAAGAGAGGAGATCTTGTACGGATCCCTATCGAAGAAATGATAGCGATGCGCTATTATTCTAGGTGAACCCGACTCGTCAATAGAAATATCGACTCGCTATCATGTCGAAAATGCCCTTGGCCATCGAGGCCGCACAATTGATCGACCGTCTGGATCGGTTCACGAGATCGGACGAGGTGAGGCACGGGCTCAGTCCCGCGCAGTGGGAGGCGTTGCGCTACCTCTCGCGTGCCAATCGCTTCTCGCGCACGCCGGCCGCGCTCGCGGACTATCTCGGTACGACGCGCGGAACTGTCTCACAGTCCCTGATCTCGCTCGAAGAGAAGGGTCACATTGCACGCACCCAGAGCAGCCGCGACAAGCGCTCCGTTGATCTGTCGCTGACCTCGCAAGGTCATGCCGCGTTGGCTGAAGATCCTTTGGTGCGCCTCGCCGCTGACATCGCTGCGAGCCGATCCGCCGATCTGGCGTCGGTCGTCACGTTGTTGCGCGACGCGCTCGTTCGCGCCGTCGCGCGCAACGGTGCAAAGCCGTTCGGGGTGTGCCGGACCTGCCGGCACTTCGAGGCGACGTCGCGATCTCAGTGCGGCTACGCGCGCTGCGCGCTGCTGGGCGAACCACTGAGCAAGGACGACTCGCTGGCGATTTGCGCTGAGCAAGAGCTGGCATAGTCGCGCCCAGTTGTCCGTCGAAATCCAAAGTCCGGACGCGAGGCGGCTCTTTCACCAGAGCTGGCCATGCCTCCTATTGGCTATCCGCGGCCCTTTTCCAAAGCCTCTGCAATTTCCGAGTATCCGCGTGCGCGGGCATGCGCGAGCGGAGATACGCCGTGGCGATCTGCAATCGACCGATCGGCGCCGGCATCGAGCAGTAGGCGGACGACCTGCACGTAGTTGCGGCCGCCATCGCCCAGGACCACGGCTTCCATGAGCGCCGTCCAGCCGAGGTTGTTGACATGGTCGAGCGGGGCGCCGGCGGCGATCAGGCGACGCACCACCTCGACATGGCCGAGATGCGCGGCAGCGATCAGCGCTGTTCCGCGATAGGGGCTGGTGATCAGCCGGGGGTTATTACCGAGCTCGATGGCGAGCGACATCAGTCCGGAGTCGTTCGCAACGGCGGCGATGGTGACGATGTCGTAGGCTTGAGCCTCCAGCGCGTTCATGTCGGCGCCGAGCCGGGCCAGCGCGCGCAACGCCTCGCCGCGAGACGCGAAGGCCGCGACATGCGCCGGCGTGCGGCCTTTCGCGTCACGCTCGTCCAGCGCTGCGCCGGCTTCGGCAAGACGGAGAATCTCGCCGGCGTTTCCGTTCTGAGCGGCCCGATGCAGGCCCTTATAGGCGGAAATCTCCGCAGGCGATGGGGCAGTTTGCGCCTGCACGGCGAACGTCGCGGCAAGCAGAACGCAAACGACGGTCATGCGCAGCATTACGTCTTCTCCCGGCCAGGGGATTTCCGGTGACCCGGTGATAGAAGCCGGCCCGGCAGGTGGCCGCCGGCGCTATTCGCGCCTCTTACCTCGATGGCCGAAACACCACGATCGAGGTTGCGTCCGGATCGTCGCCGATCTTGGTACTCGCCGTTCCGGGATAAAGCGAGCCATCGGGCCCGACGGTGAGCTGATGAGCGACGACCTCGATCCGGCCGAAGATGTTTCCGGTCGCCGGATCGAACTTGTAGATATTGTCGCAGGCCCGGTCATCGGCCGTTGGCCGGGCTTTGCTGCCGACATAGACCATGCCGTCGGGCGCGACCGCGACGCTGAAGAGCTGGCCGCCGAAGTGCCTCTCGCCGAGGTATCTGCCGTCGGGATCGAACC
>CAMDEB010000470.1 GCA_945893085.1 Rhodoplanes serenus
TCTGCTGTGCGGCCGTGCTCCAGGGATCGTTCCTGCTGTTCCTGGCCGGCGCCTTCGGTTGCGGGTTCTACGCGGCAGGGCACCAGTCCTATCGGTTCGCCGCGGCCGATACCGCGAGCGACGGCTTCAAGCCGAAGGCGATCTCCTACGTGCTGGCGGGCGGGGTGCTGGCGGGCGTGATTGGCCCCTCGATCGTGATTTTCACCCAGGATCTCTGGCAGCCGTATCTGTTCGCGGCAACGTTCGTCGCGCAGGCCGCCGTCGCGGCGCTGGCCGGGTTGGTCCTCACGCAATTCAAGTCGTCGCCGCCGATGCCGCGGGCGCAGCTCGATCTCGGACGCCCACTCGGCGTGATCGCGCGCAATCCGAAATTCATCGTCGCCGTGGTCTGCGGGGTCGCAAGCTACACCATGATGAACATGGTGATGACCTCGGCGCCGCTCGCCATGGTCGGCTGCGGGCATTCGGTGACCGACGCGACGCTGGGGATCCAATGGCATGTGATCGGCATGTTCGCGCCGAGCTTCATCACCGGCAGCCTGATCGTGCGTTTCGGAGTCCATCGCATCGTGATTTGCGGGCTCGGCCTGATGCTGGTCGCCGCAGCGATCGGGCTGTCCGGCATCACGGTGGCCCATTTCTGGATTTCCCTGGCGCTGCTCGGCGTCGGCTGGAACTTCGCCTTCATCGGCGCCACCACCATCGTCACCCAGTGCCACCGGCCGGAAGAGCGCAACAAGGTCCAGGCGTTCAACGACTTTCTGATATTCGGCACCATGGCCATCGGATCGTTTTCCTCCGGCAAGCTGCTTGCGACGTTGGGCTGGGATGCGGTGAACGGCGCGCTGTTTCCGCCGATCCTGGCGGCCGCGGCGCTGTTCATCTGGCTTGCGCTGCGCGAACGCAGGCAGCCGGCCTGAACTGGGCCGGCTTTCCGAAAACATCGGAAAATCAGGCAATATCCGACATTGCGTCGCGATGATGTTTTTGGCAATGTCCGCGCGATTTTTAGGCCGGGCAGAAGCCCAGGCTCCAGCCAATCGAGGATTCCATGACAGCTTTGTGGGTGATCGCAGCCTGCGGTTTGCTGGCGATCGTGTACGGCATTTGGGCCACCTGGACGGTGCTGCAGGCCGATCCCGGCAGCCCGAAGATGCAGGAGATCGCGGCCGCGGTGCGCGAGGGCGCGCAGGCCTATCTCAAGCGCCAGTACACCACCATCGGCATCGTCGGCGTGGTGATCTTCTTCATCGTCGGCTGGCTGCTCGGCTGGCTGGTGGCGGTGGGCTTTGCGATCGGCGCGGTGCTCTCGGGCGCGGCGGGCTTCATCGGCATGAACGTCTCGGTGCGCGCCAACGTCCGCACCGCCCAGGCCGCGATCAGCTCGCTCGCCGGCGGGCTCGAGCTCGCCTTCAAGGCCGGCGCCATTACCGGCATGTTCGTGGCCGGCCTGGCGCTGCTCGGGGTCACCGTCTATTACGCGATCCTCACCGGTCCGCTTGGCCTCGCGGTCAATTCGCGCACCGTGATCGACGCGCTGGTCGCGCTCGGCTTCGGCGCCTCGCTGATCTCGATCTTCGCCCGTCTCGGCGGCGGCATCTTCACCAAGGGCGCCGACGTCGGCGGCGATCTGGTCGGCAAGGTCGAGGCCGGCATCCCGGAGGATGATCCGCGCAATCCCGCGACCATCGCCGACAACGTCGGCGACAACGTCGGCGATTGCGCCGGCATGGCCGCCGACCTGTTCGAGACCTACGCGGTGACCACCGTCGCCACAATGATCCTGGCGGCGATCTTCTTCGCCGGCACGCCTTATCTGAACGTCATGATGACCCTGCCGCTCGCCATCGGCGGCGTCTGCATCATCACCTCGATCGCCGGCACGTTCTTCGTCAAGCTCGGCGCCAGCCAGTCGATCATGGGCGCGCTCTACAAGGGGCTGATCGTGACGGCGGTGCTTTCGCTCGTCGGCATCGCGGGCGTGATCCATTGGATGCTCGGCTTCGGGTTGCCGCTGCGCACCAGCGCGGGCGTCGCCTTCACCAGCACCACGCTGTTCTGGTGCGGCATCGTCGGCCTCGCCGTGACCGGGCTGATCATCTGGATCACCGAGTACTACACCGGCACCGACTATCGTCCGGTCAAGTCGATCGCGGCAGCGTCGGTGACGGGCCACGGCACCAACGTCATCCAGGGCCTGGCGATCTCGATGGAGTCGACCGCGCTGCCGGCGCTCGTCATCATCGCCGGCATCCTGGTCACCTACGGCCTTGCCGGGCTGTTCGGCATCGCAATCGCGGTGACGACCATGCTCGCGCTCGCCGGTATGGTGGTCGCGCTCGACGCCTTCGGACCGGTCACCGACAACGCCGGCGGCATCGCCGAGATGGCGGGGCTGCCGAAGGAGGTGCGCAAGTCGACTGACGCGCTCGATGCGGTCGGCAACACCACCAAGGCGGTGACCAAGGGCTACGCCATCGGCTCGGCCGGTCTCGGCGCACTGGTGCTGTTCGCGGCTTACAACGAGGATCTGAAGTATTTCATCGCCAACGCCAACACCTACAAGTATTTCCAGGGCGTGCAGCTCGACTTCTCGCTCAACAATCCGTACGTGGTCGCGGGCCTCCTGTTCGGCGGCCTGCTGCCGTACCTGTTCGGCGCGATGGGCATGACCGCGGTCGGGCGCGCAGCCGGTGCGATCGTCGAAGAGGTCCGCCGGCAGTTCCGCGAGAAGCCGGGCATCATGACTTACAAGGAAAAGCCCGACTACGGACGCGCGGTCGACATCCTCACCAAGGCGGCGATCAAAGAGATGATCATCCCGTCGCTGCTGCCGGTGCTGTCGCCGATCGTTGTCTATTTCGTGATCTACTTCGTCGCCGGCGGCGGCGCGGCCGGCAAGGGCGCGGGCTTCTCCGCGGTCGGCGCCATGCTGCTCGGCGTGATCGTCACCGGCCTGTTCGTCGCGATCTCGATGACCTCGGGCGGCGGCGCCTGGGACAACGCCAAGAAATACATCGAGGACGGCCACTACGGCGG
>CAMDEB010000471.1 GCA_945893085.1 Rhodoplanes serenus
CGGGATCAGGTGGGCCCCTGGGCCCCTGTCCGTCCCCGGAAGCACGGTCCCGAAGCCCAAAATCGCCGCGGTGGAGCGTCGGAAGGCGGGCGCGCTTGCGTCAAGCGCGCGACGCCGAAAGGCGTCAATGATCGGTCAGCGCCTTCCGGCGCTCCGCCCCCTCACGTTTCGTGAGGGAAAGGAAATGAAGGCGCACCCCGCGCCTTTCAAACAACAGGGGCGGCGGAGCGTTGGCTTCTCCGCGACGTTTCCGGCCTTGCCTCGATCGGCGCAATGCAGTCCATTGCGTTCAAATCCGAAGGAGCCCGCATGACAATCGATCGCCGCCGCCTGATCCTGTCGCTCTCCGCCGCAGCGGCGAGCGTTGCCGCTCAAACACCTGCCCTCGCGCAAGGCTGGCCCAGCAAAACCATCCGCATCGTCGTGCCGTTCCCGGCCGGCGGCAGCGCCGACCTTTCGGCGCGGCTGCTCGCCGACCATCTCAAGACCGTGCTCAACCAGCCGGTGGTGGTGGAAAGCAAGGTCGGCGCCGGCGGCAATCTCGCGGCCGGCGAAGCCGCGCGCGCGGAAGCCGACGGCCACACGCTGTTCTTCGGCACCAACGGCACGCAGACCATCAACCAGAGCCTCTACCGGAAGATTCCCTACGACCCGGCGGCCGATTTCGCCGCGATCGGCATGCTGTGGGAGGCGCCGCATCTGCTCGTGGTGCATCCGTCGGTGCCGGCGCAGACGCTCGATGCGTTCACAGCCTACGCGCGCGCCAATCCCGGCAAATTGAGCTATGGTTCATCCGGCGTCGGCTCCTCGACGCATCTGTTCGGCGAAATGTTCAAGGCCGCGACCGGCACCGATATCGCCCACGTGCCCTATCGCGGCCAGGGCCCGGCGCTGACCGACCTGATCGGCGGCCAGATCCAGGTGATGTTCCCGATCGCGCCGGACGTGATCGCGCATGTGCGCTCGGGCGGCGTGCGGGCGCTGGCGCTCGCCTCGACGCGGCCCTCGGCGGTGCTGACCGGCGTGCCGCTGATGCCGGCGCTCGGCCATCCCGATTTGGTGGCCTCGGCCTGGACCGCGCTCTACGCGCCCGCCAAGACGCCGGCGCCGGTGGTCGAGCGGCTGCGCACGGAGCTCAACGCGCTGCTCGCGAGCAAGGCGTTCATCGAACGGATGAACCAGGTCGGCATCGAAATCCGCGCCATGCGCGCCGACGAGTTCGAGGCGTTCACCAAGGCCGAGCGCGCCAAGTGGGCGAAGACGATCGACGCGCTCAAGGTGAAGATCGATTAGCCATGACCGACATCAACCTCAACCCCGCGATCCCGATCCTGCGCATCTACGATGTCGCCAAGGCGAAGGAGTTCTATGTCGATTTCTTAGGGTTCAAGCTCGACTGGGAGCACCGGTTCGACGACAACGCGCCGCTGTATTTCCAGGTGTCGCGCTCAGGCGTGAAGCTGCACCTGAGCGAGCACTACGGCGACGGCACGCCGGGCTCGGTGGTCTACATCCGCGGCGAGAACATCGCAGCACTTGCGAAGGAGCTCAACGCCAAGGGCGCGCGGTTCGCAAGGCCCAGCCCGACCGACAAGGCACCGAAGCTCACCGACCCGTTCGGCAACGTGCTGCGGTTCGACGATGAGACCAACCACGCGTGACGCGGCTGGCCACGCTATTCTTCCTTCTCGGTGGTGAAATACAGCGGATAGCCCTGGCTCTTGCCGAGCTCGGTCGCCTCCTTGGCCTTGGTCTCGGCGACGTCGCGCGCATAGACCGCGATCACGCAGGCGCCGCGCCGGTGCGCCGTCATCATCACCCGGTAGGCCTCGTCCTCGTTCATCCGGAACACGGCTTTCAGCACCTGCACGACGAACTCGCGCGGCGTGAAGTCGTCGTTCAGCAGGATGACCTTGTAGAGCGGCGGCCGCTGGGTCTTCGGCTGCACCTTGGTGCGCGGCTTGACGAGCGGTTTGGTCGTCATGGAAGCGTCCCTGAGCCCACCGTGGCGGGCCTCTCAAGTATAATTCGGCGCCGCGGCCCATCCCAGCGCGCCGCGACGGCTTTGCGGCCGTCCGCCGGCTCACGCCGGGGTTGAAAGCTTGCGCAGACTTATCCCCGTCATTATCGCGAGATACGTCAGCGGGGCTGCTTCAAAACGCCAAACGACTCATCCACCCTGCGGCTACGGCGACGGGGGAGGACACGTCAGCAGGGAGAGCAACGCCATGCAACTGCGTTCCCGGAACCCCCGAGCGTTCATCCTGTCCAGGCCGGTCCTGCCGTGCGCGCAATGCGGCACGACGCTGTTCGGACCCGAGTGGAGCGAATACATCGACGACCGCCGCGTCCGCCATCTCTGGAGCTGCGACGCCTGCGACTATCGGTTCGAGAGCATCGTCTGCTTCCCGGCGCCGGAGAGCATCGCGGCCTGAGCACCGGCCTGCGGCCGATTTGCCACCTTGCGGCGGGCGGCAAAACGACGGACGCTGCGCCCCGATAACAGATCATTCGGGGAGGATGTCCGATGAACATGCTCAGAAATCTGGGCGCCGCCTGCGTTGCGGCCGCCGTGGTGGCGCTGTCGGTTCCGCCCGCCTGGCCGCAGGGCAAGACCGTCAAGATCATCGTGCCCTACACGCCGGGCAGCGGCCCGGACATCACCTCGCGCCTGATGGCCGAGCAGATCGGCCGCATGCAGGGCGTCAACATGCTGGTCGAGAACCGGCCCGGCGCCGGCACGGTGGTCGGCACCGAGGCTGCGGCGCGCGCCGAGCCCGACGGCAACACGGTGCTGATGGTCGCCAACACCTTCGTCATCAATCCGGCGGTCGGCCGCGGCAAATACACCGTGGCGGGCAGCTTCGAGCCGGTGTGCCAGCTCGCCGCCACGCCGATGGTGCTCGTGGTGCAGAGTTCCTCGCCCTACCAGACGCTCAAGGATCTGGTCGACCGGGCGCGTTCCGTGCCGGGCGACGTGGTGTTCGCCAGCGGCGGTCCCGCCTCATCGCTGCACATCGCCATCGAAGTGCTCAAGGG